>NZ_JAHWIW010000020.1:0-116816 GCF_025377065.1 Pseudomonas sp. HD6422
TCAACAACCCGGATGGCAGGCGATAATGTGTCCACCATGTCCCCGTACATGTGTCCACCATGTGTCCGGTCCATACACCTATCTTTTTGTGTCGTTGCGGATCTCGCGATCTGTCTTTCGAAGATAACGCCAGTGCAGGCGCCGCCCCTAACTTTGCGACGTCAGGAAGGCGCCGTAGCGAGGGGACCCGTAGCGCAGCGGAGGGCCGGATGCAGGAGCAAGCGGTTTTGTGCAACATTTTCCAAGAAAAAAGTTGCCCGCCGTAAAGGCGGAAGGGGCCAGTAGCGCCGCTACACACAATGGATCAGCTCACGATCTAAATGCCAAGCCAAGCCAGCTCCCCCCGACAATCCAAAAAGAACCCGTTTTTGGCACAAGCGCGGCCTGCAGCCTGGGTTAACATCCTTGCCAGACCATCTTTCCCACAGGAGTGCCGCCCGTGTCTGACTACAGTGCGTTCAAGGTCGAACTGATCGACAGCATCGCCCATGTGCAGATCAACCGCCCGGACAAGATCAACTCGATGAACGCCGCCTTCTGGGAGGAAATCATCGCCATCTTCCGTTGGATCGACGACACCGATGCAGTCCGCGCAGTGGTGCTCAGCGGCGCCGGCAAGCACTTCTCCTCGGGTATCGACCTGACGATGCTGGCCAGCCTGGCCGGGCAGCTGGGCAAGGATGCAGGCCGTAATGCACGTCTGCTGCGCAGCACCATCCTGCGCATGCAGGCTTCGTTCACCGCCGTGGACAAATGCCGCAAGCCGGTGCTGGCGGCCATCCAGGGCTACTGCATCGGCGGCGCCATCGACCTGGTCTCGGCCTGCGACATGCGCTACTGCAGCCAGGATGCGCAGTTCTCGATCAAGGAGGTCGACATGGGCATGGCGGCCGATGTCGGTACCCTGCAACGTTTGCCACGCATCATCGGCGACGGCATCATGCGTGAGCTGGCTTTCACCGGGCGGCAGGTGGCGGCCGACGAGGCGTTGCGCATCGGCCTGGTCAACCGGGTCTATGATGATCAGGCCGCGCTGCTGGACGGGGTCTTTGCCATCGCCCGGGAAATTGCCGCAAAATCACCGATTGCCGTGGCCGGCACCAAGCAGATGCTGAGCTACATGCGTGACCATCGCATCGACGATGGCCTGGATTACATCGCCACCTGGAACGCCGCGATGCTGCAGTCCGAGGACTTGCGCGTGGCAGTGGCGGCGCACATGAGCAAACAGAAACCGACGTTCGCCGACTGACCGCGCGGGGGACGCGCAGTCAGGAAGCCGTTTTATGTCAGCACGTTGGACTACCGCAGTACTCGACCCGCAAACCCCCGGCGGCCTGGCCGTGGCCCGCAGCCCCGAGGGGTTCCTGGTCGATGGCAATGGTGCGCTGTTTCCACGCCAATGGCTCAAGGAGAGGGGGCTCGATGTACTGAGCGAGCATGGCATCGGCCATCTCGACGGTGAGCCGGTGTTCCTGCTCGAGCTGCGGGCTGCCGGCGAGGTGTCAGGCTGCAGCTGGCGTGGGCTGCGTGCGTTCATGCTGGAAGGCGACTTCGACACCTACAAGGTGTTGGGTTACGCAGCGCAGATCGGCACTTGGGCGCGCGAGCACCGCTTCTGCGGCAGTTGCGGCCAAGCCATTCACCAGATCCACTGGGAGCGGGCGATGTATTGCCAGGCCTGCGACCTGCGTAGCTATCCGCGCATTTCGCCGAGCATGATCGTGCTAGTGACCCATGGCGACGAGATTCTCCTGGCCCGCTCGCCGCGCTTCGTCACGGGGGTGTACAGCACCCTGGCGGGCTTCGCCGAGCCCGGCGAGTCGGCAGAGGATTGCCTGGTCCGCGAGGTCCGCGAGGAAGTGGCGGTCGAGGTCCGCAACATACAGTACGTCGGTAGCCAATGCTGGCCGTTCCCACATTCGATGATGCTGGGCTTCCATGCCGAGTACGCCGGCGGTGAGATCGTCATGCAGCCGGACGAGATCGAGGATGCCAAGTGGTTCAACGTGCGCGACCTGCCGCCGCTGCCGGCGGGGCGCTCCATCGCCCGCTACCTGATCGACTTGTATGTGGCCCGTCGCCTGGGCCAGCCTGAGCCGCAGCTGCCGCGCTAAGCGCCCTTGCCTAGGCCTGGCCGAACCAGTGCTGCCAGGCCAGGCGCACGGTGAGCGCCAGCACCACGCTGATGAAGACCGGACGGATGAACTTGCTGCCGCCGCTGATGGCCGTGCGCGCGCCGAAGAACGCGCCCACCATCACCGACAGGCCCATGCACAGGCCGACGATGTAATCCACCTGCCCAGAGGCGATGAACACGGTCAGCGCCGCGATGTTGCTGACGAAGTTCATGCTGCGCGCTACGCCGCTGGCGCGGACCAGATCGATGGGATAGAGCAGCAGGGTGCTGACCGTCCAGAATGCACCGGTCCCTGGGCCGGCCACGCCGTCGTAGAAGCCGAGGGTGAAGCCCTGCGGCGCCTGCCACTTCTTCTTGATCGGTGCGTCGGCATCCAGCGGCGCCTTGGGCGTGCCGCCGAACAGCAGGTAGATGCCGCAGGCGAAGACCACCACCGGCAGCATCTTGTTCAGCCACTCGGCGGGCATGTAATGCGCCACCACCGCGCCGATCAACGCACCGGCCAGTGTGCCGAACAGCGCGGGACGCCATTGCGCCGGGTGGAACAGCTTGCGCTTGTAGTAGGTGAAGCTGGCGGTGGCCGAGCCGAAAGTGGAGCTGAGCTTGTTGGTGCCCAGTACCAGGTGCGGCGGCATCCCGGCAGTGAGCAGCGCCGGGGTGGTGAGCAGGCCGCCCCCGCCGGCGATGGCGTCGATGAAACCGGCGACGAAGGCGACCAGGGCCAGGATCAGTAAGGTAAGCGGTTCTACGGTGAGTTCGAAAGGCATGGGGTTCAGGAGGGCAGGAGGAGGAGGCGCGACAAAGGGCCGCGCTGAAACGCTACATGTTAATCCTGGGACGGACGGGTTTCCAGTGTTGGCCTCATCGCCGGCAGATCGGCGATGAGGCCGCTGGCCTCAACTGCGAATGAACGCCAGCAAGTCGGCGTTGATCACGTCGGCATGGGTCGTCGGCATGCCGTGCGGATAGCCGGCGTAGGTCTTGAGCGTGCCGTTGGGCAGCAACTTGGCCGACAGCGGCCCGGCATTCTCGTAGGGCACGATCTGGTCGGCATCGCCATGCATCACCAGCACCGGTTGGCTAATACCCTTGAGGTCGTCGGTGAAATCGGTCTGCGAGAACGCGACGATGCCGTCGTAGTGGGCCTTGGCGCTGCCGATCATGCCTTGGCGCCACCAGTTGGCGATGACGCCTTCGGAAGGGGTGACGCCTGGTTTGTTGTAGCCGTAGAACGGGCCGCTGGGTACATCACGGTAGAACTGTGCCCGGTTGGTCGCTACCTGGGCCTGGAAGTCGTCGAAGACTGATTTCGGCAGACCGCCAGGATTGGCCGGGGTCTGTACCATCAGAGGTGGCACCGCTGCGATCAGCACCGCTTTGGCCACCTTGTCGCCAGGGTAGCGGGCCATGTAGCGCACCACCTCGCCACCGCCGGTCGAATGCCCGACATGCACCGCGCCCTGAATGCCCAGATGCTCGACCACTGCCGCGACGTCATCGGCATAGTGGTCCATGTCGTGGCCGTCCCAGACCTGGCTCGAGCGCCCGTGGCCACGGCGATCGTGGGCCACTACGCGAAAGCCCTGGCCGAGGAAGAACAGCATCTGCGCATCCCAGTCGTCGGCACTCAGAGGCCAGCCATGGTGGAAATGGATGACTTGCGCATCGCGCGGCCCCCAGTCCTTGTAGAAGATCTGCACGCCATCCTTCGTCGTCACGTAGCTCATGGTCCTGCTCCTCTGTACAGGTGGTATTGGCGAAGAGCTATTGAGAATAGGAGGTATTTGGCACGCCATTGCCGCTGATGCATCTGTGCCAGGGGAAAGCCGACGGTCGGCATCTGGCAGGGCCTTGTCCAGCAGACGGTAGCCAGCGGACAAGGCACTTGAGCAGGGTGTGCGAGGGTGTCTGGGGCCTAGGGCGCTTTGGCCAACTGCCGGACGGTCTGAGCATCGCTTGCCGGCAACTGGTCGAACTCACGCAAGCCATTCTTCGCATAGGGGTCGCCGATCCAGCGGGGCGCGGCCACGAACTGCTCGCTTACCAGACTCTTGGCGGGTTCAAAACCGTCATAGCTCAAACCGGCCAGGTCGGAGAGGGTGTGGATCAGGTGCGAGCTGCTGTAGGGCCGCGAACTTACCGCCTGCAGGTTTCGCGGGTGCGCCTGCTGCCAGCTCGGGGAGGTCCAGACCAGGAACGGAATGGTGTACATGGGGCGGGTCGGGGCGCCCTCGTTGCGGCCCAGACGATCGTGCTTGCCGCTGCTGTAGACGTCCTCGCCATGGTCCGACAGGTACACCAGGAAGCCGTTCGGGGCGGTAGCGGCATAGTGCTTGATCAGGTTCGACACCACCAGGTCATTGTGCAGCACGGCGTTGTCATAGGCGTTGTAGGTTTCCACCTGATCGTCGGACAGGCTCGACGGTGCGCCCTGACGGTCCTTGAACTGGGCGAGCTCCTGGGGATAGCGGTAACGGTAGTCCATGTGCGTGCCCAGCAGGTGCACGATGATCAGCTTTTTCGGCGCCGGGTCGGCCAGCACCTTGTCGAACGGTGCCAGGACCACATCGTCGTATTGGCGGGCATTCTGGTTGCGCTGGTTGTTCAGGTAGTACTGCTCGTCCGTCTGTTGCGAGAAGGTGGTGAGCATGGTGTTGCGCTTGGTCATCGTCTGCTGGTTGGTGATCCAGAAGGTCTTGTAGCCCGCCTGTTTCATCAGGTTGATCAGCGATGGCGAATCGAGGAAGCGGTCGGGGTGCTGTTCGTCGCCGAAGGTGAGGATTTGCTGCATCACTTCGATGGTGTAGGGCCGCGGCGACACCACATCCTGGAATACCGTGAGCTGATGGTCGGCGCTCGCCAGGGCATCGAGATTGGGCGTGGTCTGGCGCCCGTAACCGTACAGGTGCATGTGTTCGCGGGTGGTCGACTCGCCCAGCACCAGCACCAAGGTGCGGGGGGCGGTGCCACTGCTGTCCTTGAGATGGTTCAGCGGCGGCAGCGCGGCATTCTGGTCGAGCAGCTTCTGCATGTTGCCAAGCTGCTGGCGGTACTGGGCGTAGCCGACCGCCAACTGCCATGGCACCGCCGGTTCCATGCGCTGCTGCACCTTGTCCAGGGCATCGGCGAAGTTGCGGTCCTGGCCGACCATCTGTTTGTAGAACGGATACACCAGGTTCGCCGCCACCAGCACCACGGCCAGCGCCACGCGCGGCAGTGCCGGCATGCGCAGGGGCCGCACGCGACGCCACAGCAGTATCGCCACCAGGCTGTAGAGCACCAGGGCCAGGCACAGGCCAAGGCTGAAATACTGGCTGAAGTATTCCCCAGCTTCGGCGCTGTTCGATTCGAACATCACGAAAATGACGCTCTGGGAAAACTCCTGATGATAAATGCCGAAATAGCTCAGGCCGACCAGCGACGCAGCCCACAGCACCACGCCGATCACCGCCGCCACACCACGGGTGAAGCGTGGCAGCAGCAGTGCCGGTGCCAGCCACAGGCTACTGAGGAAGAAGGCGTCGCGGAAACCGGCGAAGCCGCTGGTGCCGCTGAACAGAATCAGCGCCTGGGTGACGCCGGAGAAGTACCAGAAGAACAGCAGCAGCCAGCCCAGGCCGGCCCAGTCCACCTTGCGGCGGGAAGGGGAGGAAGTCGACACGATTTATCCATATCCAGAGGGCCGCGGTGGTGCGCGAAGGCGCGTGCGGCCGAGGCGGGCAAAGCTAGCAATGGAATTGTGATGAAATCGTCAAAAATGCGTACAGAGATCGTCTCTGCAGACCTCTTCGCGGGCAAGCCCGCGAAGAGGCCAGAACAGAACGCCGTCGATCAGCCCTTCTTCAGTACCAAGGTCAGGATGTCGTAGCTGGCAACGATGTCCCCCAGCTGATTGGTCACCTCCACGTCCCAGGCCACCACGCCCTGGGGCTGTCCCAGAGGGCTGGTCTTGCCCTGGTCGATCTTGCGCTTGCAAGTCAGCCGCGCCTGAATCGTGTCGCCGATGCCCACCGGGTTGATGAAGCGCAGGGTATCGAGCCCATAGTTGGCCAGCACCGGACCTTCGCCCGGGGAAACGAACAGCCCGGCCGCTGCCGACAGCACGAAGTAGCCGTGGGCGATGCGCTTGCCGAACTGCGATGCCTTGGCCGCGATCTCGTCGAAGTGCATGTAGAAGTGGTCGCCCGACAGGCAGCCGAAGTTGACCAGGTCGGCTTCGGTCACGGTGCGGCGATGGGTCAGCAGCGACTCGCCGATGCGCAGTTCCTCGAAGTGTCGGCGGAACGGGTGGACCTCGGTCTCGATCACCTCGGCGCCGCGCACGTACTCACCGGTCACGGCGCTGAGCATGCTCGGCGATCCTTGTACCGCCGCACGTTGCAGGTAGTGCTTGACCGCACGCAGGCCGCCCAGCTCCTCACCGCCACCGGCACGTCCAGGGCCACCGTGCTTGAGTTGCGGCAGCGGCGAGCCATGGCCGGTGGACTCCTGGGCGGCTTCGCTGTCGAGCACCAGCAGACGGCCGTGCCAGGCGGCTGCGACCGGGATGGCCTTGGCCGCCACCGCACGGTCGGCGGTGACCAGGGAGGCGACCAGGCTGCCTTTGCCGCGTGCGGCCAGGGCCAGAGCCTCGTCCAGGTCGTCATAGGCCATCAGGGTGCTGACCGGGCCGAACGCTTCGATGTCGTGGGCACCGCCCTCGGCGTGCGGGTCGCGGGCCTGGAGCAGGGTCGGGGCGAAGAACGCTCCCTCGGCCACGCCTTCGCCACGTGGGGCGAAGCCATCGCTGGCACCGAACAACTGCTCGCAGCTTTGCAGCAGGCTTCGCACGCGCTCGCCGACGTCGCGCTGCTGATCGTGGGAGGCCAAAGCGCCCATGCGCACGCCTTCGACCGATGGATCACCGACCACCACCTTGCTCAGGCGCTCGCGCAAGCGGGTGGCAACGGCGTCGATGTGCTTGGCCGGCACGATGGCGCGGCGGATGGCGGTGCATTTCTGCCCGGCCTTGGTGGTCATTTCGCGCACCACCTCCTTGATGTACAGGTCGAACTCCGGGCTGTCCGGGGTGACGTCCGGGCCGAGAATGGCGCAGTTGAGCGAGTCGGCCTCGGCGGTGAACGGCACCGAGTTGCGGATCAGGTTGGGCGTGACGCGCAGCTTGGCGGCGGTGTCGGCCGAGCCGGTGAAGGTCACCACGTCCTGGCCGTGCAGGCGATCGAGCAGGTCGCCGGTGCTGCCAATCACCAATTGCAGGCTACCGGTTGGCAACAGCCCCGATTCATCCATCAGGCGAACCACAGCTTCGGTCAGGTAGCTGGTCGAGGTGGCGGGTTTGACGATGCACGGCATGCCGGCGAGAAAGGTCGGGGCGAACTTCTCCAACATGCCCCAGATCGGGAAGTTGAAGGCATTGATGTGTACCGCCACGCCTGCGCGCGGCACCAGGATATGGCTGCCGGCGAACTTGCCCTGCTTGCCCAGGGGAATGGCCGGGCCTTCGTGCACCAGATTCCCCGACGGCAGCTCGCGGCTGCCGATACCGGCATAGGAGAACAGCGTGGCATTACCGCCTTCGATGTCGATCCAACTGTCGGCGCGGGTCGCGCCACTGTGATGGGACAGGGCGTATAGCTGCTCCTTGCGCTCGGCCAGATACAGTGCCAAGGCCTTGAGGCGTTGTGCGCGTTGCTGGAAGTCCATGGCCAGCAGTTCGGCCAGGCCACGGGCGCGGGCGAAATCGACCGCCTCGGCGAAGTCCGGGCGCTCTTCGTGGCTGTAGGCCAGGACATGGCCGTCCAGGGCGCTGCGCAGGGCTTGCGCACCGTGTTGGCCGAGCCAGCGGCCGCCGATGAAGCTCTGCAGGGTAGGGGCGATAGACATGTGATTCTCCTCCAGGGGCGCGATTACCACAGCGCCAGGGTGTAGCCGATGATCAGGCGGTTCTCGTCCACGGCGTTGGTCAGGCCGTTGCCGGAACGGAAGGTGACGTTGCGCCAGCGCAGGCTGACGTCCTTGAATGGGCCGCTCTGGATGACGTAGGTCAGGTCGGTGTCGCGCTCGCGTTCGCGGCCATTGCTGACGGTCGCAGTTTCGCCATGACGGCCGTCGGTGTAGCGGGTCATGAAGGTCAGGCCAGGGATACCGAGGGCGGCGAACGAGTAGTCGTAGCGCAGTTGCCAGGAATCCAGGCCGGCGCGGGTGAAGGTGTTGTAGGTCACCAGGTTGACGGTGAACGGGTCGCCGCCATTGACGAACGGGAAAGCACTGTCGCCGGACTGCTGTTGCCAGGCGGCGGTGAATTTGTGGGCCCGCACGCCGAGGGTGAACATGGCGTTGAAGTTGCGGTTGTCGATGCTGCCGGCGCGTTCGGCGCCATCTTCGCGGCTGTCGAAGTAACGCAGGTCACTGCGCAGGCTCAGGCCTTCGCCCAGGGCGCGGGTATCGACCAGGCCGACGAACTGCTGGCGGTAGATGTCCTGCAGCTTGGCGTAGTAGTAGCTGACGCTGGTTTCGGGGCTGAGGGCGTAGCTGGCGCCGCCGAAGTCGAGGTGGTCGCTGACGGCGGCGCCGTAGCCCATGTCGTCGCGCCCTGACGAGTCACGCAGGTTGACCCGGCTCAGGCGCCCGGCGTTGACGGTCAAGCCGTCGATGTCCTGGCTGGTCAGCAGGCCGCCCTGGAAAGTCGAGGCCAGCAGGCGGGTATCGTTGTACACCACCACCGGCAGGTTCGGCTGCAGGGTGCCCAGGCGCAGGGTGCTCTGGCCCAGCCGCAGCTTGCCGGTCAACCCTAGCTCGCTGTAGTCGTCGACGGGCTCGTGGCTGTTCGGGCCGAAGGGCAGCAGGCCGGTGTTGCGGCGGTCACGGCTGGAGTCGAGCTTGATGCCGAGCTGGCCGAGGGCATCCACGCCAAAGCCCAGCGGGCCTTCGGTGAAGCCCGATTCGAACTTCGCGGTGAAGCCCTGGCCCCACTCCTCGGCCTTGGCCTGTGGCGCGTTGTTCTGGCGAAAATCGCGGTTGATGTAGTGGTTGCGCAGTTCCAGCTTGGCGTGACTGTCGCCGATGAAGTCCGCCAAGGCCGGCAGGGGCAGGGCGAGAGTGGCCAGGCAAGCGGCCGATGTGAGGTGCGTGCGGTTCATTGTTGTTATACCCGACAGGTTCATGGATCAGTGCTTGCTGGCGCCGGCGGCGCCGATACCGGTCATGGAGCGGATGAACTGGGCCAGGTAGCGACCCCGTTCCTCGGCCGCGCGCGCCGAACCATCGGTGACCGAGAACCCCCAGGCAGCGATGAACGCCAGGCTCATGGAGAACAGCGCCGGGTTGCTATAGGGGAACAGTGCCGTGTCGTTGTGCAGCACGTTGACCCACACCGCCGGGCCCAGCACCACCAGCACGATCGCCGAGGCCAACCCGGCCATGCTGCCGCACACCGCGCCGCGGGTGGTCAGGCCCTTCCAGAACATCGAAAGCAGCAGCACCGGGAAGTTGACCGAAGCGGCCACCGCCAGCACCAGGCCGGACAGGAATGCGATGTTCTGCGACTCGAACGCCAGGCCGAGCAGCACCGCCAGCAGGCCGATCACCAGGGTGGCGATCCGCGACACGCGCATTTCTTCGCGCTCGCTCGCCTGGCCTTTGCGCACGACGCAGGCGTAGAGGTCGTGGGATACCGCCGAGGCTCCGGACAATGCCAAGCCCGCCACCACCGCCAGGATCGTGGCGAACGCCACGGCCGAGATGAAGCCGAGGAACAGGTTGCCACCCACCGCTTGGGCCAGGTGCACTGCGACCATGTTGCCACCGCCGATGATCGCGCCGCTGGCATCGCGGTAGGCCGGTTCGGTGCCGACCATGACGATGGCGCCGAAGCCGATGACGATCAGCAGCAGGTAGAAGTAGCCGATGAAGCCGGTGGCGTAGAACACGCTCTTGCGCGCTTCCTTGGCGTCGCTGACGGTGAAGAAGCGCATCAGGATATGCGGCAGGCCGGCAGTGCCGAACATCATGCCCAGGCCCAGGGAAATCGCATCCACCGGGTTGGACAGCAAGCCGCCCGGCGCCATGATCGCCTGGCCCTTGGCATGTACCGCCACGGCATTGGCGAACATCGCCTCGGTGCTGAAACCGAAGTGCTTGAGCACCATGAAGGCCATGAAGGTGGTGCCCGAGAGCAGCATCACCGCCTTGATGATCTGCACCCAGGTGGTGGCGAGCATCCCGCCGAAGGTCACGTAGGCGACCATCAGCACGCCGACCAGCATCACCGCGTACAGGTAGTCGATGCCGAACAGCAGTTCGATCAGCTTGCCAGCGCCGACCATCTGCGCCACCAGGTACATCAATGCCACGGCCAGGGTGCCGAAGGCCGAGCTCAAGCGTACCGGGGTCTGCGCCAGGCGGTAGGAGACCACGTCGGCGAAGGTGTACTTGCCCAGGTTGCGCAAGCGTTCGGCGATCAGGAACAGGATGATCGGCCAGCCGGCCAGTACGCCCAGGGCATACAGCAGGCCGTCGTAGCCGTTCATGAACATCATCGCCGAGATGCCGAGGAAGGAGGCGGCGCTGATCATGTCACCGGCGATCGCCAGGCCGTTCTGCATACCGGTCAGGCCGCCGCCGGCGGTGTAGAAGTCGCTGGCCGAGCGGGTGCGCAGGGCGGCCCAGCGGGTCACCAGCAGGGTGAAGCAGACAAACACCATGAACATCGAGATGGCAGTCCAGTTCATTGCGCGCACTCCTGCTTGACCTTGTCGTTGAGCGGGTCGAGCACGTTGTTGGCGCGGTGCACGTAAAGGCCGGTGAGGGCGAAGGACAGCAGCACCATGAGCACGCCGACCAGCATGCCGACGGTGGTCACGCCGCCGCTGAGCGACTGGCCGAGGGTGCTGGGCGAGAAGGCCACCAGCAGCACGAAGCCGTAGTAGCTGACCAGCATGGCCAGGGTCAGGCTGCCGTTGAGGCGGCGCTTGCGCCGGACCAGGTGCTGGAAGTCGGGGTGGTTGGCGATGCTCTCTATGCGTTCGGGGGTCATGGGTTGCGATCTCGGAGTGTTGTAGTTGTTGTGTTGAGGTCACGCGGGTGTTGCGATGAGGTCTCAAAGCTGGTCGAAATCCAGGACCACCTTGTCGCTCACCGGGTAGGTCTGGCACGACAGCACGTAGCCGGCAGCCACTTCGTAGTCTTCCAGGACATGGTTGCTGTCCATCTCCACCTCGCCCTCGATCACACGGCATTTGCAGGTCGAGCAAACACCGGCCTTGCACGAATAGGGCAGTTCGGCACCGATGGCGTTGCCGGCGTCGAGAATGTTCTGGCTGTTGCGTGGCAGGTCGAAGCTCAATGCCCGCCCGTCGCTGATCACGGTGATGTGGCTCAGCGCCGAGTCCACCTGACGCGCCGCTTCACGCGCTTCGCGCCGGGCGCTGTTGTCGGCGGCGGCGAACAGCTCGAAGTGAATACGTTCCTTGGCCATGCCGTTGGCTTGCAGGCTGTCGCGCACGGTTTCGGTCATCGCCTGGGGACCACAGATGAACGCGGCGTCCAGGCCCGGTACGTCGAGCCAGCGGGAGAACAACTGGCCGCACTTGTCGGCATCGATGCGGCCGTTGTACAGGTCGACGTCCTGCTGCTCGCGGCTGAACACGAAGATCAGGTTCAGGCGGTCGAGGTAACGGTTCTTCAAGTCTTCGAGCTTGTCGCGAAACAGCGCGCCGGAGCTCGAGCGGTTGCCGTAGAGCAGGGTGAAGCGGCTGTGCGGCTCGCTGGCCAAGGTACTGGCGACGATCGACAGGATCGGCGTGATGCCGCTGCCGGCTGCCACGCCCAGGTAGTTGCCCTGGCGCGCCGGGTCGAGCGGCACGAAGAAGCTGCCTGCAGGTGGCATCACTTCCAGCTGCTGGCCGGCCTTGAGCACTTCATTGGCGAAGGCCGAGAAGCGCCCGCCCGGTACACGTTTGACCGCCACCCGCAACTCGCCGTCCTGCACAGCACTGCAGATGGAATAGGAGCGGCGGACTTCCTCGTCGTCCAGGCGGGTGCGCATCACCAGGTACTGGCCCTGGGTGAAGCGGAAGGTCTGCTGCAGGTGCGGGGGCACGTCGAAGGCGATCGATACAGCATCGCGGGTTTCGTTGCGCACTTGCTTGATGGTCAGGCTATGAAACTGGCTCATGGTGATCTCCACGGCTCAAATGCATTTGAAATAGTCGAACGGCTCCAGGCACTCGCGGCAGCGGTACAGCGCCTTGCAGGCCGTGGAGCCGAACTGGCTGAGCAGTTCGGTGTGGGCGCTGCCGCATTGCGGGCAGCACACTTCGGGCGCTTCGCCGAGCAGGCTGCGCTTGCTGGCGCTGCCGTGCGGCGGAGCGATGCCATAGGCGCGCAGGCGTTCACGGCCCTCGGCGCTGATCCAGTCGGTGCTCCAGGCCGGCGTCAGCCGGCGTTCGAGTTCCGGGGCGGCGAAGCCGGCGCGCTCCAGGGCCTGGCGGATATCGCCCTCGATCACCTCGGTGGCCGGGCAGCCGGAATAGGTTGGGGTAACGACCAGGTGCAGGTGCCCGGCGCGCCAGTCGACGTCGCGCACGATGCCCAGGTCGACCACGCTGACCACCGGTACTTCCGGGTCCATGACTTCGCCCAGCACCGCCCAGGCCCGTGCCAGGTCGTCGCCACGGGCTGCACGGGCGCCGCGATCACCGGCGATCAATTCACCAGGTTGCATCGGGGTAGGCCCTTGGCAAGAACTGCATCTCGGCCAGCAGCAGGCCCAGGTGCTCGGTGTGCAGGCCCTGGCGGCCGCTCAGGTAGAAATGACTGGCGGCTTTGGGCAGGGGCAGTTCGACCGAATCGAAAATGGCCGTGACCTGTTCGAGCCAGGCCGCGCCGACCGCCACCGGGTCGGCAGCGATGCCAGCCGCGGCCAGTTGCACTTCGTTGTCGCTGCCAGTGGTCAATTCGACGGTGAAGCGCCACAGCGCCGGAATGGCGGCGAGCATGCGCTGACGGCTTTCGTCGGTGCCGCCGCCCAGGCGTTGCACCCACTCGCTGGAACGACGCAGGTGGTAGGTGACTTCCTTCAGCGCCTTGGCGGCGATACCGGCGATGCGTTCGTCGCAGGACTCGCTCAAGCCTTGGAGTACGGCGAAGTGCCAGGCGTCGTAGAAGAACTGCTTGGTCATGGTCACGGCGAAATCGCCATTGGGTTGCTCGACCAGCAGCAAGTTGCGAAACGCCCGCTCATCACGGCGAAACGCCAGGGCGTCGGCGTCGCGGCCATCATCGGCCAGCTCGGCGGCGTACTCGAGCCAATTGCGGGCCTGGCCGACGAGGTCGAGACCGACGTTCATCAGGGCCAGCTCTTCTTCCAGCGCCGGCGCGTGGCCGCACCACTCGCACAGGCGCTGGCCCTGGATCAGGGCGCTGTCGCCGAGCAGCAGCAGGTAAGGGATCAGATCGTGCTTGTGCATGGCCAACCTCACATGTGTCCGACTTCGTCGGGCAGTTCGTAGAAGCTGGCGTGGCGATAGACCTTGTCGTCCGAGGGCGCGAACAGCGGGTCTTTCTCGTCGGGCGAGGAGGCGGTGATCAGTGCCGAGGGCACCACCCACAGGCTCACGCCCTCGCTGCGGCGGGTGTACAGCTCACGGGCATTCTCGATGGCCATGGCGGCATCGGCGGCATGCACGCTGCCGACGTGCTTGTGGTTCAGGCCGTGCTTGCTGCGCACGAACACTTCGTAGAGGGTCCAGGTTGACATACTCGATCTCCGCATCGGTCGCCGTTCAGGCGGCGTTCTTGTTCTGTTGCTTGCGTGCATAGGCCACGGCCGCCTCGCGTACCCAGGCGCCATCCTCGATGGCCTGGCGCCGGGTGGCGACGCGCTCCTGGTTGCACGGGCCGTTACCCTTGATGACTTCGTAGAATTCGTCCCACTGGATCTCGCCGAAGTCGTAGTGGCCGCGTTCGGCGTTCCACTTCAGTTCCGGGTCCGGCGCGGTGCAGCCGAGCAGTTCCAGTTGCGGTACGGTCTGGTCGATGAAGCGCTGGCGCAGTTCGTCGTTGGTCTGGCGCTTGATCTTCCAGGCCATCGACTGAGCGCTGTTGGGCGAATGTTCGTCGCTGGGGCCGAACATCATCAGCGCCGGCCACCACAGGCGGTTGATGGCGTCCTGGACCATGTCCTTCTGCGCCTGGGTACCGTGGCGCATCATGGTCAGGAGCATCTCGTAGCCCTGGCGCTGGTGGAAGCTCTCTTCCTTGCAGATGCGGATCATCGCCCGGGCATAGGGGCCATAAGAGGTACGTTGCAGCACCACCTGATTGACGATGGCGGCGCCATCGACCAGCCAGCCCACTGCACCCATGTCCGCCCAGCTCAGGGTTGGGTAGTTGAAGATGCTCGAGTACTTGGCCTTGCCGCTGTGCAGCTTGGCGACTTCTTCGTCGCGGTCGGCGCCGAGGGTTTCCATGGCGCTGTACAGGTACAGGCCGTGGCCGGCTTCGTCCTGGATCTTGGCCATCAGTTGCAGCTTGCGCTTGAGGCTCGGGGCGCGGGTGACCCAGTTGCCTTCTGGGAGCATGCCGACGATTTCCGAATGGGCGTGCTGGGAGATCTGCCGGATCAAGGTCTGGCGGTAGGCCTCGGGCATCCAGTTCTTGGCTTCGATCTTGATTTCGGCGTCGATCTTTTCCTGAAAGTTGCGCTCTTCGGGCGACATTTCTTCCAGCGACTTGACGCGCTTGACTCCGGTTTCCACTAGCTGTGCGTACATGGCTCGACTCCTGCGAAAGCATGAGTCATTTGTAAGCGATACAAAATTAAACGTCAAACATAATTGTGTGTATCGAATAGAATTTGTGTATCGCTTTGGGTTGGGATGTTTAGGGGGGCAGAAATCGAGCGCCGCGCGGGCGGCGCTCGATCTCACATACCCTAAAAAACCTTCGCCAAACGCTCAGCCAGCCAACCGCTTGTCGAACACATGGCACGCCTTGCCCTCGGAGCGCTTCAGCGTGCCGCAAGGCTGCAGGCGCACCTGGGTGCTGATGCCGATGTAGGTCTTGATCTGCTTGCCCAGCTCGGCTGTCAGCAGCTTGCACTGCGCGTCGTCGAGCCCGCGGCACTCGGCACGCAGTTCCACGTGCACCTCGACGCTGTCCAGATTTCCATTGCGATACAAATGTATCTCGTATAGCTCTGAAAGCTGTTTTATTTTAAGAACCTGCTCCTCGATCTGCGTCGGGAACACGTTCACGCCGCGGATGATCAGCATGTCGTCGCTGCGTCCGGTGATCTTGCCGATGCGCCGCATCGGTCGCGCCGTGCCCGGCAGCAGGCGGGTCAGGTCGCGGGTGCGGTAGCGCACCATCGGCAGCGCTTCCTTGCTCAGCGAGGTGAACACCAGCTCGCCCAGTTGCCCGTCTGGCAACACGGCACCGGTCACTGGGTCGATGATCTCGGGGTAGAAGTGGTCTTCCCAGATGGTCGGGCCGTCCTTGGTCTCGATGCACTCCATGGCCACGCCCGGGCCCATGATTTCCGACAGGCCATAGATGTCCAGGGCATCGATGCCCAGGCGTTGCTCGATGGAGCGGCGCAGCTCGTCGGTCCAAGGCTCGGCGCCGAAGATGCCCAGGCGCAGCTTGAGGTCCTGCGGGGAGATGCCCTGGCGTTCGATCTCGTCGGCCAGATTGAGCATGTAGGAGGGCGTGACCATGATGATGTCGGGTTGGAAGTCGCGAATCAGCTGGACCTGCTTCTCGGTCTGGCCGCCCGACATCGGGATCACCGTGCAGCCGAGGCGTTCGGCGCCGTAGTGGGCGCCCAGGCCGCCGGTGAACAGGCCATAGCCGTACGACACATGCACCTTGTCACCCTTGCGCCCACCAGCGGCGCGGATCGAGCGGGCCACCACGTTGGCCCAGGTGTCGATGTCGTTCTGCGTGTAGCCGACCACGGTCGGCTTGCCGGTGGTGCCGCTGGAGGCATGCAGGCGCACCACTTCCTGCTGGGGCACGGCGAACATGCCGTAAGGGTAGTTGTCGCGCAGGTCGTTCTTGCCGGTGAACGGGAACTTCGCCAGGTCGTCGAGGGTTTTCAGGTCGTCGGGGTGGGCGCCGCATTCGTCGAAGCGTTTACGGTACAGCGGTACGTTGTCATAGGCGTGTTGCAGGCTCCAGCGCAAGCGCTCCAGCTGATGCTGGCGCAGGGCATCGACACTGGCGGTTTCCATCGGGTCCAGCAGGGCACGATCGGCATCATGGTACATGTTCATGGCTTCACTCGAATTGTTCTTGTACGTCGGCCGCCCGATGTGCCGGACGGCTTACCGTGAGTGTCATGGACGCAGCATAACCGGCGGCGTCGCGTTCAGTAACAGGCCATTGGTCAGAGGCGTTCGATGACCATGGCAATGCCTTGGCCGACGCCGATGCACATGGTGCACAAGGCGTAGCGGCCGGAGGTTTCCTCCAGCTGATGCAAGGCCGTGGTGACCAGGCGCGCACCGCTCATGCCCAGGGGGTGACCCAGGGCGATGGCTCCGCCGTTGGGGTTGACCCGTGGATCATCGTCGGCCAGTCCCAGTTCGCGCAGCACGGCCAGCCCCTGGGCGGCGAAGGCTTCGTTGAGCTCGATGACGTCCATGTCGGCCAGCGACAGGCCGGTCAGCTCCAGCACCTTGCGCGTGGCCGGCACCGGACCGATGCCCATGATCCGCGGTTCGACCCCGGCCACGGCCATGCCGACCACGCGGCCACGGGCCTTCAGACCATGGCGGCGTGCCGCTTCGCTGCTGGCCAGCAACAGTGCGCAGGCACCGTCGTTGACGCCAGAGGCGTTGCCGGCGGTGATGCTGCCGCCCTGGCGGAACGGCGTGCCGAGTTTGGCCAGTTGTTCGAGGGTGGTGTCGGCGCGGGGATGCTCATCCTGCTCGACGCGAAGGGGCGGGCCTTTGCGCTGCGCAATCTCCACCGCCACGATCTCCCGGGCCAGGCGGCCACTGGCCTGGGACGCGGCGGCTTTGTGCTGGCTACGCAAGGCGAAGGCGTCCTGGTCGGCACGCGAGATGGCGAATTGCTCGGCGACGTTCTCGGCGGTTTCCGGCATCGAGTCGATGCCAAACTCGGCCTGCATCAGCGGGTTGACGAAGCGCCAGCCGATGGTCGTGTCGAACAGCTCGGCACTGCGACCGAAGGCCTGTTCCGACTTGCCCATGACGAACGGCGCCCGCGACATCGACTCGACGCCGCCGGCCAGCATCAGCCCGGCTTCGCCGCAGCGCAGGGCGCGGGCGGCGTTGCCGATGGCGTCCAGGCCCGAGCCACACAGGCGGTTGAGCGTGGTGCCCGGCACGCTGGTCGGCAGCCCGGCCAGCAGGCTGGCCATGCGCGCGACGTTACGGTTGTCTTCGCCGGCCTGGTTGGCGCAGCCGAGGATCACGTCGTCGATGGCTTGCCAATCCAGTTCCGGGTGGCGCTCGATCAGCGCCTTGATCGGCACGGCGGCGAGGTCATCCGGGCGTACCCGGCTCAGGGCGCCGCCGTAGCGGCCGATCGGCGTGCGCACGGCATCGATGATCAAGGCGTCGAAAGGCTTGTGGTCACTCATCTGTGGTCTCCTGCGCGAGCACCGTGCCGCGCACTTGGTAGGATTTGCCCCGGAACAGCGCGATCAGCTCGCCGCGCTGGTTTTCGATGCGTACGTCGTAAACCCCGGTGCGGCCTTTGCGGCTCAGCTCGACGGCGTTGGCGTAAAGCACGTCGTCGAGCAGTGCCGGAGCCAAGTAGTCGATGCTGCAGCCCTGGGCGACAGTGGCTTTGTCGTGGCTGTTGCAGGCGAAGGCAAAGGCCGAGTCGGCCAGGGCGAACAGAAATCCCCCATGACAAGTGCCGTGGCCCTGGATCATGTCGGCGCGCACCGGCATGCTCAAACGGGCCTGGCCAGGGCTGGTCTCCAGCAGGCGGATGCCCAGAGCCTGGGTAGCGCGGTCGCGGGTGAACATGGCGTCGGCGCAGGCCTGAGCCAGCGCCTCGGGGGTGCGTTGCAGGTCGGTCATGGTTTTGCGCTCTCGGTGACGGTCGCCGCACCCTCGGCGTGCAGGCGGCGCAGCAGAAGGGATGGGCGGTAGCGGCTTTCGCCGTAGCTGCGTTGCAGATGGTCCAGTACGCGCAGGCTGTGGCCGATGCCGATCTGTTCGGCCCAGACCAGCGGCCCTCGCGGGTAATTGACCCCGGCGCACATGGCCAGGTCGATGTCGGCGGCGCTGGCGACGCCTTGCAGCACAGCGTCGGCTGCTTCGTTGGCGAGCATGACAACCGTGCGCAGCACCACCAGCCCGGGCAGGTCGGCGACAGCGGTGACCCTCAGGCCTGCCTGTTGCAGCAGCGCCACGGCCTGGTCGCGAGCATCGGGTGCGGTGTCTGCGGACCAGCTGATGGCGATGCGCGAAGCGCTTTGATAATCCAGGGCCAAGTCGAGCAGCACCAGATTGCGCAAGCCATCCTCGACGGCGCGCTGGCTGGCCAGGCGGCCATCGGAGAGCGCCAGGGTCGCGTCGCCGACGCGGATCAGGCCACTACCGGCGCGTTCGGTGATGGTCACGCCGCTGTCCTTCAGACGTTGCACCAGCGGCTGCATGACGCCAAGGTGGCCTTCGATCACGCAGGCTCCTGCGTGCGTCTGGCTATGCATTTCGGCAACCGCGGGACGCTCGGCGTCGTCACTGTAGCGATAGAAACCTTGGCCGCTCTTGCGCCCCAGGCGTCCAGCGTCGACCAACTCCTTCTGCACCAGCGACGGCTGGAAGCGAAAGTCGCCATAGAAGGCCTCGAATACCGAGCAGGTCACCGCATAGTTGACGTCGTGGCCGATCAGGTCGGTCAGTTCGAAGGCGCCCATGCGAAAGCCGCCGGCATCGCGCAGCAGGGCGTCGAGGGTCGCACAGTCGGCTGCGCCTTCTTGCAGCAGGCGCAGGCTTTCGGCGTAGAACGGCCGGGCCACGCGGTTGACGATGAAGCCTGGCGTGGAGCGGGCGTGCACCGGCTTCTTGCCCCAGGCCTTGGCCGTTTCGTACAGCGTGTCGGCCAGTGAGGGCGCGGTGGCCAGCCCCGAGACGATCTCCACCAGGGCCATCAGCGGCGCCGGGTTGAAGAAGTGCATGCCGATGACCTGCTGCGGCCTCTGCAGGCCGGCAGCCAGGCTGGTGATCGACAGTGATGAGGTATTGCTGGCGAGGATGCAGTCCGCGGCGCACAGGTTTTCCAGCTGGCGCAACAGGTCTTGCTTGACCTGCAGGTTCTCGACGATGGCCTCGATGACCAGGCGGGCATCGGCCAGGGCTTCGATCGCTTCCACTGGCTCCAGGCGGGCGACGATCGCCACGCGAGCCTCGGCCTGCAGCTTGCCTTTTTCCACCAGGCGGCCGAGTTGGCGATCGATGCCGGCAATGGCCTGGGCCGCGGCGCCGGGGCGGTTGTCGTAGAGCTTCACTGGATGACCGGCCTGCGCCGCCACCTGGGCAATGCCGGCACCCATGGCGCCAGCGCCGATCACGGCGACCTGGGCGTTGCTGTCGAGTGCGTTCATGGTCAGCGGCCCTTGAAGACGGGGGTGCGTTTGTTCATGAAGGCGCTCACGCCTTCGCGGTAGTCCTCGCTGCGCCCGGCCAGGCGCTGCAGGTCGCGCTCCAGTTCCAGTTGCTGGTCGAAGCCGTTGTCGAAGCTGGCGTTGAGGCTGCGTTTGATCAGGGCAAGGCCGTAGGTTGGCTGGCTGGCCAGATGGCGAGCCAGGCTGAGTGCCTCGTCGCGCAACGCGGCATCGTCGACCACCCGATGGATCAGCCCCCAGCGTTCGGCCTGTTCGGCGCTCAGGCGCTCGCCGAGCATGGCCAGGGCCTTGGCTCGCGCCATGCCGATCAGGCGTGGCAGCAACCAGGTGCCGCCGGAGTCCGGCACCAGGCCGATCTTGCAGAACGCCTGGATGAAGCTCGCCGAGCGAGCCGCCAGCACCAGGTCGCAGGCCAGAGGGAGGTTGGCGCCGGCCCCGGCTGCCACGCCGTTGACGGCGCAGATGACCGGTAGCGGCAGATCGCGCAGGGTGCGCACCAGAGGGTTGTAGAACTTCTCGATGGACTCGCCCAGATCCGGCATATCGGCGCCCGGTGCGACATTGCGGTCGGACAGGTCTTGGCCGGCACAGAAGCCGCGGCCTTCGCCGGTCAACAGCAGTACGCGGGCTTCGTCGCTCTGGCGTACCTGCTTGAGGGCCTCGCGCACTTCCAGGTGCATTTGCGTGTTGAAGCTATTGAGTTGCTCGGGACGGTTCAGCGAGAGGAGGGCGACACCGTCCTCGATGGAAAACAGAATGTGCTCGAAAGTCATGGCGGGCTCGCTCGGTCAGTCGATGGGAAGGGCTCAGCAACCTTTGAAGTGCGCCGGGCGTTTTTCCTGGAAGGCGCGGATGCCTTCGTCGCGGTCGGCGGTGCCGGCCAGCAGGGTGAAGGCGTGGCGCTCGAAGCGCAGGCCGCTGGCCAGGTCGGTGTCGCCGGCCTTGAGCACTGCTTCCTTGGCCAGGCGCACCGCCAGCGGCGCCTTGGCGGCGATGGCGCGGGCCACTTCGAGGGCGCGTTCGACGGTGAACTCGGGCTCGGTGGTTTCGCTCACCAGGCCGGCCTGCAGGGCATGCCGGGCGGTGATGGCTTCGCCGCTGAGGATCATCTGCATGGCCAGCGGCTTGCCCACGGCGCGCAGCAGGCGCTGGGTGCCGCCGGCACCAGGGATGATGCCGAGGTTGATTTCCGGTTGGCCGAAGCGGGCGTCGGTGCCTGCGATCACGATATCGGCGCACATCACCAGTTCGCAGCCGCCGCCGAGCGCGTAGCCGTTGACGGCAGCGATCAGCGGTTTGCTGAACGCGGTAATGCGCTGCCAGTGGACGATGCGAGGGTCGTTGAGGATGCCGACCAGATCCCGCTCGGCCATTTCGCGGATGTCGGCGCCGGCGGCGAAGGCCTTGCGGCTGCCGGTGATGACCACGGCGCGGGTGTGCTCGCAGTCTTGGGCGGCGCTCAGTTCGGCGGCGAGTTCGGCCAGCAGTTCGGTGCACAGAGCGTTGAGCGCTTCCGGCCGGTGCAGGGTAACCAGGCGAACGCCGTGTTCGGGCGGCTGTACTGCGATGAAGCGTGGCATGTCGGGTTCCTCTGGCTGCACGCACGGCACGGGTTGGCCGGCTTTTCTTGGAGTTGTCTGCAGGGGGCAGCGCCGAGCGCGCCCAGGTGGGATCAGTATAATCATTATGCGATACAAAAAATCAACATCAGCTATGCATAAATGTATCTCTAGAGTTGTCAGGTATTTTCGGTTCATCTGGGTTTTCCAGCAAAATTAAGGGCTTTGGCTGGATTGACGTCGGGATGTATTGCGATACAAGATCGCTGAAGATATAGAATCATTTTCGGAGATTGACCATGCCTTGCTACCGCCTCGATGGCCTGACCCCGGTCGTCCACCCCAGCGCCTACGTGCACCCGAGCGCCGTCCTGATCGGTGATGTGATCGTCGGCCCAGGTTGTTACGTAGGCCCATTGGCCTCGCTGCGCGGCGATTTTGGGCGGATTGTCCTGGAGGAGGGGGCGAACCTGCAGGACACTTGCGTGATGCACGGCTTTCCAGGCGGCGACACGGTGATAGAGCGCAACGGCCACGTCGGGCATGGCGCGGTGCTGCACGGTTGCCGGGTGGGTGAGGATGCGCTGATCGGCATGAATGCGGTGGTAATGGACGGCGCCCATATCGCGCCACGCTGCATCGTCGGGGCCACGGCCTTCGTCAAGGCTGGCTTCGAGTGCCCGGAGCAAAGCCTGGTGATGGGCGCCCCGGCCCAGGTCAAGCGCCCGCTGAGCGAGCAGGAGCTGAGCTGGAAGCAGCGCGGCACTGCCGAATATCAGCGCCTGAGCGAGCGCTGTATGGCCAGCATGGTCGAGTGCTCGCCGCTTACCGAGGCCGAGGCCCAGCGCCCGCGCATGGGTGACGACGGTTTCCGGCCCAAGGGCGAGGCAGGCGCATGAACCTGCCTGCGTCCCACCATGGCCAGGCGACCCGCCGCACAGGTATAGTCGGGACTTTCTCCGCGCACAGTTCCTCCATGAGCAACCTCGCCCCGCTGAATACCCTGATCACCCGCTTCCAGGAGCAGACCCCGATCCGCGCCAGTTCGCTGATCATCACCCTCTATGGTGATGCCATCGAGCCCCACGGCGGCACGGTGTGGCTGGGTAGCCTGATCAACCTGCTGGAGCCGATCGGCATCAACGAACGGTTGATCCGCACGTCGATCTTCCGCTTGACCAAAGAAGGTTGGCTGACCGCCGACAAGGTGGGCCGGCGCAGCTACTACAGCCTCACCGGTACCGGCCGGCGGCGTTTCGAAAAAGCCTTCAAGCGTGTCTACAGCCCCAGCCAGCCGGCCTGGGATGGCGCCTGGACCCTGGTGCTGCTGTCGCAGCTCGATGCCGCCAAGCGCAAGGCGGTGCGCGAAGAGCTGGAATGGCAGGGCTTCGGCGCCATGGCGCCCAACCTGTTGGGTTGCCCTCGCGCCGATCGTGCGGACCTCGCGGCGACCCTGCGAGAGTTGGAAGCCAGCGATGACAGCATCGTCTTCGAAACCCATACCCAGGAGGTACTGGCGTCCAAGGCCATGCGCGCGCAAGTGCGTGAGAGCTGGCGTATCGACGAATTGGGGCAGCAGTATAGCGAGTTCATCCAGTTGTTCCGGCCGTTGTGGCAGGGGTTGAAAGAGCAGGCCGAGCTCGATGCCCGGGACTGCTTCCTGGCGCGCACCCTGCTGATCCATGAATACCGCCGGTTGTTGCTGCGTGATCCGCAACTGCCCGAGGAGTTGCTGCCCGGGGATTGGGAGGGCCGGGCGGCGCGGCAGTTGTGCCGGAATCTGTATCGGTTGGTGTGCGCCAAGGCGGAGGCGTATCTGGGCAGTGCGCTGGAGACGGCGGATGGGCCGTTGCCGGATGTGAACGAGAGTTTTTATCGGCGCTTTGGTGGGTTGAAGCTGGATTGAGTGGGGGCGCACTGCAAATCCCCAGTCATACCCCCTGGCCCACCGCGATCCCCCACCAACTACTTGCTGGCAACCGTCTGATTCGCCGCCGGGCAGCTCTGGGCATTGAGGAACTGCGATTTCTTCAGCCACTCCTGCTGCGGGTAATAGGCGAACACATAGCTGCCACGTTGCAGGGTATCGATCAATTTGCCGGCAATGGCTGGCCGAACGGCAGGGCAGCCTTGACTGCGCCCCAGGCGGCCGAGTCCGGGCACGACCTTGGGGTCGGCATAGGCAGCGGCATGCATGACGATGGCCCGCGACATGCTGTTGTCGTTGAAGCCCGGCTCCAATCCTTGCAAGCGCAGTGAGCGGCCGTGTTTGCCGCGGTAGGTCTGGCCGGTTTCGTACAAGCCGATGGAGGACTGGTAGCTGTTCGGGACGTTGGAGAACGTCGTCGGCACATCGGCGCCGCTGTTCTTGCCATGGGCAACCCACTCCTCGAACAGGAGCTTCCTGGCCTGCAGGTCGAACACCCACAGGCGTTTGTCACGCGAGGCCTTGGAGTAATCGATCACCGTGAGCAGCTTGTCTCCATCGCTCTGGCTGGCGCACTCGTAGGCAGTGAGCGCCAGGGTGAGGGCTGACAGGTTGGCATTGGGCGCCAAGCGTTGAAGTTCCGCGGCGCTTGGCAGCGATTGGGCGTGGGCGGCAGACCACGCACCGAGAAAAAGCAGGCCAAGGCTGGCCGCCGAGAGCCGCATGGCTCCCCACAAGGGTTCGAGCATCGACATGAATTGCCCCATTGGAAAACAGCCTGAACTCTGCACTGAGGATTAGCAGATTGCAGGCGAAAAGCCGCTACTTTGCTGGATTTTTAGTGAGTTGCCGATCACTTTTTGACCAATGGTTTAGCTTCTTCACCTTCTTCGCCGGTGATGACCGTGAATTTCCCGTTGCTGCGCGTCTCCCGGGTGGACGCCCAGTCGGTGATCACCAGTGTCGTGCCGACGTCCATCGCCTCGCGTAGATGTTGTCGGAAGTCCGGGGCCAGGGTCAGCTCCCCCAGTTGTTCATAAGGTGTATCGCCGTACTCCGGATTGCTCACCGCAACCGCCGACCAGCGCAGAGGCAGGGCAGCCTCGACTGGCAAGGCCGAGGGCTTTTGCAGCAGGGAATACACTGCCATACCGCTGCGATGGTGGCTGTTCTCGAGCGACAGGGCCGGCGCCGAGCCCACCAACTGGCCTGCGCGATAGACGTAGGCACGCAGGTCGGCGCGACTGATCAGGATGGAAAGCGGTCCCGCCGTTGGATCCGGATCGTTCCAGAACTGCTGGTTGCTCAACACCAGCGGGCCTTGGGGCTTGCCATCGCTGACGGTGGGCGCCAGCACGCCGGGGTGGGTGACCTCCACGGGGGCGCTATGGCTATCGGAAACGATGACGGTGGTGGAACTGAATCCGGTGACTTCGTAGAGCTTCTTGGCAAAGTCCAACGGCAGGCGCACGCACCCGTGGGAGGCGGGGTAGCCTGGCAGGTGGCCGGCATGCAAGGCGATGCCGTCCCAGGTCAGGCGCTCCATGTAGGGCATGGGCGCATCGTTGTAGAGGCTGGATTTATGTTCGACCTTTTTCTGCAGGATGCTGAAAACCCCGGTGGGGGTTTCCCGCCCTGGTTTGCCGCTGCTCACGGTACTGACGCCAATGGCGATGCCATTGCGATAGACGTAGGCTCGCTGTTCGGTGAGGCTGACCACCACGGTTACCGGCCCTACCGGCGAGACCTGCGGGTACCAGAGAAACTGACCAGGCTTGAGGCTTTCGACCTGAGTCCTGAGTTGGGTAGGGCCTGGGATGTGCAGCGGCGCTGCTTCGAGCAAAGTGGCGGTAAACAGCAGAGTCAATGCGAGCGTTGCATGCGACATCCAATCGATCCTCCTTGAACCCTGTCGCCAGCTTAGTCGCAACGCTCGCTCTCGGGCAAACCCGCACGTCAGCTGGGCTGCGCCGCCAGGTTGTTGCTCACGTTACGTCCCAACACCAGCACCGTGATCATTCCGCAACCGACCAAGGCAGTGGCCAGACTCAACAATACCGAGCTGCCCATCTGGTCGACGATACGTCCGCCGAAGAACGATCCCAGTGCGATGATCACCTGGAACATCGCCACGAACAGCGGCATACCGCGTTCCACGTCCTTGGGCGCGACGACGAACATCCAGATGCTGGCGCATGCCGGGAAGGCGCCAAAGGCGAAGCCCCAGAGCGCGATCAGCATCGCTGCGCCGGTCATGCCGGCGGCGAAGTAAGGGAACAGCGCAGTGCTGATGGCGATCATCAGCGCGACCAGCAGCAGGGTATGGCGCACGCTGCGGTTGGCGGCGAAACCGGCGAACACGTTGCCCAGCACCCCGGCCACGCCATACAGCAACAGCAGCGAGCCAATGGTCGGGCCATCGAAACCTGCGCGCTCCTTGAAGAACGGCGCGACATAGGTGTACGCGGCAAAGTGCGCCAGGCCGATCAGCAGCACGGCGATCAGGCCGACCCGTGCTTGCGGATTGATGAACAAGGCCGGCAGGTCACTGATGCGAATGGCCTTGTCCGGGTTCAGCCGCGGCAGCAGGAACACCTGCGCCAACAGCACCGGAATGCCCAGCGCCGCCGTGACCAGGAAGGTCATGCGCCAGCCCATCAGGCCGCTCAACCAGGTGCCGACGGGCACGCCGAGCACGGTGGCCAGGGTCACGCCGACCATGATGATCGAAGTGGCCTGCGCCACGCCCACGCCTCTGGGGGCCAGGCGGCCGCTGAGGGCGATCGCCGTGGCCCAGAAACCGCCGATGCTGATGCCTAGCAACACGCGCCCGAACAACAGCAGGTTGAAGTCGCTGGCGTAGGCTACCACTGCGTTGGCGATGATCATGATCAGCGTCAGGCCGACCAGCAGGTAGCGGCGGTCCAGCGCACCGATGCCCACCGACAGCAGCGGGGCGGCGAGCGCGGCCATGATCCCGGGCAGCGTCACCATCAGGCCGGCGTGGCCGGCACTGATGCCCAGGTCGGCGGCGACATCGTTGAGTACACCTACCGGCAGGAACTCGCTGGTCACCAGGGCGAAGGCGCCCACGGCAACCGAGAGAATGGCCAGCCATTGCTGTGCGACGCTTCGGTGGGGTGGATCGGGGAGGCGATGGGCCTGAGTGGGGCTTGGCATGGTATCGGGTTCCGAAGGGGTGTGCCTGTAACAGGCAGGTAGAGCGGGGGGAAATTTCGTTGGGATTATAGGGGCGGCCTTGGCCCGTACCGATGTGAGCGTTTCGATAGTAATCATCAGTGCAATCGATGGCGTCCCGTCTGACGCTGCAAACATGGACGCACAGCGGATCAGAGAGACTTGCCGTCACCCGTGCGCAACAAGGCCACGAACGCGCTCGCTGCAGGCGATGGCACCTTGGGCCAGACCGCGTAAAGAACGCGCTGCGGCGCGTCCTGCACCGGTACGGCCACGACACCGCGCAAACGCCCCGCCACCGACTCCGGCACCAAACCGACAGCCAGGCCGCGCATGACGAAGTCGGCCATCAATTCCACGTGGTTCACTTCGAAGCGTACCTGGTGGGCAAGGCCTGCGGCGGCGAACGCCTTGTCGGTCTGACGCCGGGCGCTGCTGTCCTGCGGATAGTCCACCAGCGGCAACGTCGACAATTGCTCGAGCTTCAAGCGCTTGCGCTTGGCCAGTGCATGTTCTGGCGGCAGGAGGGCAACCAGGCGTTCGCGGTTGATGGGCAGGTACGCCAGGTCGTCTATACGCTCATCCGGCCACAGGCCGACCAATGCCACATCCAGCCGTCCTTGGCGCAAGTGTTCGAGGGACATCTCGCTGCCGCGTTGGCTCAAGCGCACTTCGACCTGGGGATGACGGGCGTGGAACTGCGCGATGAGCGCGACGATATCGAGGCTGCCCAAGGCGCTGATACTGCCGACCGACAGCTGACCACGAACCTGCCCGGTGGCGGCCGCCACTTCGTCGGGAATCCGCCGTGCAGCTTCCAGCGTGAGGTAGGCCTGGCGCACGAACGCCTCGCCGGCCGGGGTCAGGCGAACCTGGCGCGAGGTGCGCTCGAACAGCGGGGCGCCGAGTTCTGCCTCCAGGCGTGCCACCTGATGGCTCAGCGCTGACTGGACCGTATGGCAGCGGCGTGCGGCGCGCGTGAAGCTGGATTCCTCGGCCACGGCCAAGGCGAATTCGATCTGTCTGAGATTCATCATCTATCTCTATTCAAGATGGATTGCATGAGAACAATACATTGGATTCATGGTTGGCTTGAAGCGAAGCTGAGGCAAATTCACTCAGGGAATGAATCATGAACGCGATATCCCAGCGTCTTCCCAGCAAGGCGCTTGCGACGCCATTGTTAGGATTGATGGCCGTGTCCACGGGCCTGGCCGTGGCCGGCAACTACTATGCGCAGCCGCTGTTGCCCACCATCGCTGCGCAATTCGGAACGACCGAAGCGGCGACCGCCAGCCTCGTCACCATCGCGCAGCTCAGTTATGGCGCCGGCTTGCTCCTGCTGGTGCCGCTAGCGGACTTGTGCGAGCGGCGCAGCCTGATCGTCTTACTGACCTTGCTGGCTGGCCTAGGGCTGATCCTCAGTGCCCTGGCGCCGAGTTTGCCGTGGCTGCTGATCGGCACTGCGATCACGGGTTTTTACTCGGTCGTGGCTCAGGTGCTGGTGCCGTTCGGTGCCACCCTGGCCACTGCAGAACAACGCGGGCGTGCTGTGGGCGCGCTGATGAGTGGTCTGCTGCTGGGTATCCTGCTGGCACGCACCGTGGCGGGCGGGTTGTCTTCATGGCTGGATTGGCGAGCCGTGTACGGGGTGGCTGCGGCTTCGATGGTGTCGTGTGCCTTGGCCCTGTGGCGGGCTCTGCCACAACACCACGCCCAGACCAGAGCCAGGTATGGAGCCTTGCTATGGTCGGTACTGACCTTGTTCGTGGAAGAGCCGGTGCTGCGTGTACGTGCCTTGCTGGGCATGGTGTCGTTCGCATTGTTCAGCCTGTTCTGGACGCCACTGGCGTTCCTCCTCGCTGCGCCTCCTTATGGCTATTCGGATGGGCTCATCGGCCTGTTCGGGCTGGTCGGTGCCGCTGGGGCGCTGGCGGCCTCCTGGGCCGGGCGGCTGGCGGATAAAGGCAAAGGAGCGATCGGTACCTGGTTGGGCTTGTTCGGGTTGCTGCTTGCCTGGTTGCCGCTGGGATTTGCCGAGCGCTCGCTGGGCGCGCTGATAATCGGGGTATTGGTGCTCGATCTGGCCGTGCAGCTGGTGCATGTGAGTAACCAGAATGCGATCTATGCGTTGCGACCGGAGGCGCGAAATCGGCTTAACGCCGGGTACATGACCTGTTATTTCCTGGGTGGGGCGGGGGGATCGGTATTGGCGGCTTGGCTTTACGCGAGTGCGGGGTGGGGTGGGATCGTGGTGGCTGGGGTCGGCATCGCGCTGTTGGGGATTGGCGTGGGGCTGTGGGCTGCGAAGCGCGGGTTGCGTTGAGCGCATCCGGAATCTTCAGGGGCCTCACCGGCCTTTTCGCGGGCAAGCCCGCTCCCACAGGATCAGCGCCGCGCTTTGGTTCGGCCCAGTGCCTGTGGGAACGGGCTTGCCCGCGAAGAGGCCCAGGAGGGCGACGCACGGTCGCATAACGCCTTTCGGAAGATGGCCTAAGCTCGTTGAGGCGTCCGCGGCAGCCCTGCCGTATCCCCGGTGAGTGTTCAGCGGGTTGGGCCACGCGACACAGGACAGCTATTCATTCAGGAGCTACCAACATGGCAACGATGAAGGCAGCGGTTTTCGTGGAGCCAGGTCGAATCGAACTGGCAGACAAACCCATCCCCGAGGTCGGCCCGACCGACGCGCTCATCCGCCTGACCACGACCACTATCTGTGGCACCGATGTGCATATCCTCAAGGGTGAATACCCGGTCGCCAAGGGCCTCACCGTCGGCCATGAGCCGGTGGGGGTGATCGAGAAGCTCGGCAGCGCGGTCAAGGGCTACACCGAGGGTCAGCGGGTGATCGCTGGGGCGATCTGCCCCAACTTCAATTCCTATGCCGCCCAGGACGGCGTGCCCTCCCAGGACGGCAGCTACCTGATCGAGCGCGGCCTGTGCGGCTGCCATGGCTACAAGGCCACCGCGGGTTGGCGTTTTGGCAACCTGATCGACGGCACCCAGGCAGAGTACGTGCTGGTACCGGACGCCGAGGGCAACCTGGCGCCGATTCCCGATGGCCTGACCGACGAACAGGTGCTGATGTGCCCGGACATCATGTCCACCGGCTTCAAGGGCGCGGAAAACGCCAACATCCGCATTGGCGATACCGTGGTCGTCTTCGCCCAGGGCCCGATCGGTCTGTGTGCCACCGCCGGGGCGCGGTTGCTGGGGGCATCGACCATCATCGCGGTGGATGGCAACGACCACCGGCTGGGCATCTCGCGCAGCATGGGCGCCGACATCACCTTGAATTTCAACCAATGCGACGTAGTCGACGAGATCATGAAGCTGACCAAGGGCAGGGGCGCGGACTCGTCCATCGAATGCCTGGGCCTGCCCAGCACCTTCGAGCAGGCGATCAAGGTGCTCAAGCCGGGCGGCACGTTCTCCAGCCTTGGCGTCTATTCCAGTGACGTGAAGATTCCGCTGGCGGCCTTCGCCACGGGGCTGGGCGATCACAAGATCAACACCGCGCTGTGTCCGGGCGGCAAGGAGCGCATGCGCCGGTTGATGAGCGTGATCGAATCGAATCGTGCCGACTTCGGCTCGTTGGTCACCCATCACTACGCGCTCGATCACATCGTCGAGGCCTATGACCTGTTCGCGCATCAGCGCGACGGTGTGCTGAAGATCGCCATCAAGCCATAGTGGAAGCAGAACCAGGATGATGTTGCAGTCGGTCCTGTTCGGCGTCATGGGTATCACAGTGCAACGCCATTTGGGTATCGTGGGAGCTGGGGCGCGAACGCTTTACGCCCCATTCCGAAGCCAGAGCGAGCCCCACAACAATGTCCTTGCGCGCCCTTCGTACACTGCTCGCCATCGCCCAGCACGGTTCGTTCGTGCGTGCCGCGGAGGCCGTACACCTCACGCAGTCCGCTGTCAGCCTGCAGGTCCGTGCGCTCGAGGAGGACTTCAACGCCACATTGTTCGACCGCTCCCGACGCTTGCCGGTGTTGACCGACGCCGGGCACGTTGCGGTGGAGCGAGCCCGGGAAATCATCGGCCTGTACGACAGCATCGCCAGCGAAATCGGCGGTGACACCGAGCTGCGTGGCCGCCTGCGCATCGGCGCGGTACCGACCGTGCTGGCCGGTGTGTTGCCCGCGGCGCTCGCGGCCCTTGGTCGAGAACACCCGCACCTGCGCCTCACCGTCAGCTCTGGCATGTCCGCTGAGCTGTCGACGCGGGTAGAGGCCGGTGAGCTCGATGTCGCCATCACCACCGAGCCGGTGAGGCCGCACCCCTACGGTTTGGTCAGCACCGTGCTTTATGAAGACGGCTTCTGGATCATTGCGCCCGCGAGCTATGCCGGTCAGGAACTGCAACCACTGCTGCAATCGCAGCCCTTCATCCGCTTCGAGCGACGCGCCTGGGCTGGGCGCACCATCGAACGCGAGCTACGCAAGATGCGCCTGCGGGTGCAGACAAGCATGGAGCTCGACAGCCAGGAAGCGATCATCCAGATGGTCGGCAACGGCCTCGGCGTGTCCGTGGTACCCATGGCCAGGGAACGTTTAGCCAGCCTGCCACAACTGGCTGCGCAGCCCTTTGGCACGCCACAGAAGACGCGGCGCCTGGTGTTGCTCGAACGCGAAGACCGCCCCGTGCGCAAGCTGGCGGCGGTGTTGGCGGAGGCGGTTCAGGCCCATGCGCCGCACTGACGATCCATGAGAAAAACTCGTGGATCACGAAAGTTTAAAACGATTTTCTTTGTAGGTTGCCCCCCGTATCGTGAAGCCTTCATCGACAAACAGAGGGCAATCGATGACCTACGCGCTGCTGATGGCTCTGTTGCCGATCGCGCTGCTGATTGCATTGGGCGCCTGGCTCAAGCATCGCCAGTTCGTGGCCGACAGCTTCTGGCCGCAGGCCGAGCGGCTGGGCTACTACGTTCTGCTGCCGTCTCTGTTCTTCCATGGGCTGGCGACTGCCAAACTCGATGGCGTGCCAGTCAAAGGCATGATCTCGGCGCTGGTGTTGTCGACCGTGGCAGTGGCGATCCTGGTGATCGTTACCAGGGCCTTGGTCAAGGGCGACGATGCCGCGTTCACCTCGGTATTCCAGGGAGGCGTGCGTTTCAATAACTACGTCGGCGTCTCGGCGGCGGCCGGCTTGTTCGGTGCCCAAGGCATCGCCCTGGCTGCGGTCGCCAACGCGGCCATCGTGCCCACTGTGAATATTCTCTGCGTGCTGGTGTTCGCCTGGTATGGCTCTGCGGGCCGCATGTCATTGGGCAAGGTACTCCGGCAACTGGCGATCAATCCCTTGGTAGTGGCCTGTTTCGCCGGCATCACCTTGCAAGCGTTGGGCGCCGGACTGCCACCTGGGATAGAGCCGCTGCTCAAGGCCCTGGGTCAGGCTTCTTTGCCGCTGGGTCTGCTGTGCGTGGGGGCGGCCCTCGAACTGGGCAGCGTGCGCCAGTGGTTGCGCCCGGTGGGCTATGCGTCGGTGGTGAAGTTCCTGATCATGCCGGTGGTCACCCTGTACGCATGCCACCTGTTCGGGCTGGACGGCAAGGCCGCCATCGCTGCGCTGTTGTTCCAGGCGCTACCGACGGCCTCATCGTCGTACATCATGGCGCGTCAACTGGGCGGTGACGCGCCATTGATGGCCGGTATCATCGCCTGCCAGACTGTGCTGGCGGCAGTGGCGCTCCCGGTAGCGGTGATTGCCCTGACGCCGTTGATCTGAGCGATCAGAGAACGGCGAGACCAGGCACATCGCTTCCCGTACGACTACACCCCAGAGCACGAGCGCGGCGATGACCGGCCAACGCTGGCCAACTCATCTCACCCCGCCGGTCAGCCCAGCATGGCACCTCGCTTTGAGGGGGCTATCTTTGCTGGTCTGGACAACGGCTACGGACTGAGGACGACGCCATGAATACCAGCGATCTACTCGAACAGCTGCTTCGGGCCGGGCAGGGCAGGCAAGCGCAACAAGGGAGCGGCGGCGTTTCATCGCAAGGTGGCCTGGGCGATCTGCTCGGTGGCCTGCTTGGTGGCGCCAACACTGCCGGCGGCGGCCTGGGGGATCTACTGGGCGGCTTGTTAAGAGGCGGTGCGGGCAGCGCAGGTGGTGCTGGCCAGGGCCGCTCCGCTGGAGGCATCAATTAGGCTGCCTTGGCGTCGTTGGGCATGATGGCGTTCAAGGCCTATCAAAGCTGGCAGCGCAGCCAGGCGACAGCCCCGCAACAGGCGCTGCTGACCGTCGATCAATTGTCCGGCCCCGAGGCTGAAGATCATAGCCATGCCATCTTGCGTGCGCTGATTGCCGCGGCCAAGGCCGATGGCCGTATCGACGAGCAGGAACAACAGTTGATCTACGCCGAGATCAAGCGTCACACCAGCGATGCACAGTTGCAGCAATGGCTGGATGAAGAAGTCAGCAAGCCTCTGGATGCTGCCGAGGTCGCTCAGTCGGCAAAAGATCCGGCCATGGCAGCGGAAATGTACCTGGCCAGTGTGATGCTGGTGGGTGACCAGCAAGGCGCGGAGCGCGCCTACTTGGATGAACTGGCCGCTGCGCTGCGCCTCGATCCGACCTTGCAGGTGCACTTGGAGCAGCAGGCCACGGGCGCTGCATCACCGGGCTGAGAGACCGGGCGCTGGATGGTCAGCCTTGTCGCGGCACGATTTCAGGGCAGCAGTGCCGGGAGCTGTGTCGAAATCAGGCCCGCTGCGGTGGCCTTGAGCATCGACGGACTGAGCTTGTCCCTGGGCACCCATCTGCACGCCACGATCTCGTTGGAAGCCACGGGTTTCTCGTCATCGTGAAAATGGGTGGTGAATATGTGGTGCACGGTCGTGCCGACTTTCAAGGTGCAGAGCGAAAGCAGGCCATGCCCTTCGATGGACGTTTCCTCCCGAAGCTCCCTGGCTGCGGCCGCGATCGGTGTTTCACCGGTTTCGATGACGCCCCCCGGAAAATTCCACTTGCCACCTTTCTTGCGCACCAGAAGCACCTTGCCGCTGCGCAGGCAGATGATCGTGGCCCTGGCTTTCAACCCTCGTTTTTTCTTGTCCTGCATGCACACACCCAGCTGGCAATCACTCGTTCGATATCCGTCTTGCCTGCTGCAAGATCAGGGCCTCTTCTCTCCAGACCCTTTTCTGTGACGACTCGTTCAACCGTTGAGCCACAGCATGGGCGGCGGCAGTCCTCGCTGATCGATTCGGCATCCTTGACGCCCCCGGTCGACGGAGGGCTTGCGCATTAAACCGTGAGATACCGCTCTTCGAAATCTTTCGCCAACGCCTGCAGCGTCACGCTCCCCAGCTTCTCCAACAGCAGCGCTTGCGCAGCATCGAAGGCGTCCGTCAGCGCTGCGTTCACCGCCTGTTCAACCAGGCATTCCGGGTGGTCGGTCGAAAGCCCGATGGCAAATATTGAAGCCCCGCCGAGTGCCCTATGGATATCCAGCAAGGTGATGTCCGCCAACGGCTTGGCCAGTCTCCAGCCGCCGTGATGCCCCTTCACTGAACCCACGTAGCCCTGTTCCTTGAGCAGCGCCATGGTCCGGCGCACTACCACCGGGTTGGTCCCGAGCATCTGCGCGATGGTTTCGGACGTTGCGGGTTTCTCGTGCCGCGCCATGTGGATCAGCACATGCAGCATGCGAGACAGGCGGGTGTCATTTCTCATCGGAACTTGGCTCTGGCAGAGGTTGCTGCCAGCCTCACATGAAACAACAAAAGTTACAAGATCGTTGACGGACGGGTTCATGTAACTTACGTTGTGTCATGAGTTCATGAGGCTGGCCTGGTGCCAGAGGAGGTTGATGTCATGTTTGAAGTGATCATCGTGGGAGGCAGTTATGCAGGTATCTCGGCGGGCATGCAGCTGGCACGGGCACATCGAAAGGTATTGGTGATCGATGCGGGTAACCGGCGTAACCGTTTTGCCGAGCATTCCCACGGTTTTCTCGGACAGGACGGGCGTAGCCCGGCGGTGATCGTGCAGGAGGCCCGTGAGCAGTTGCTGGCCTACCCAACGGTGCAGTGGATGGTGCAATCAGCTGTGTCGGCAGAGACGCTGGGCAATGGGTTCGTCGTCACTACCGCCGATGGCATGCAGCACAGCGGGCGGCGATTGATCCTGGCTGGCGGAGTGACCGATGAGTTGCCCGCGATAGCGGGGCTGCAGGAGCGTTGGGGGCGAAGCGTGTTCCATTGCCCCTATTGCCACGGCTATGAACTGGGTGGTGGCCCCATCGGCGTGCTTGCAGCCTCGCCGCTGGCCATGCATCACGCCATGATGCTGCCCGACTGGGGGCCGACCACATTGCTTCTCAATGGCGTCTTCACCCCTGATGACGACCAGTTGGCGCAGTTGCAGCGACGCGGTGTTCGGGTCGAACAGGAGGCCGTGGTGGCGGTGGCAGGGGAGCGCGCCGATATCACCCTGGCTAGCGGCAGGGTGATTGAATTTGCCGGTCTATTCACCCAGCCGCGCACGCGCATGGCCAGCACGTTGCCAGAGGAATTGGGTTGCGCCTTCGAGGACGGGCCACTGGGGCGCTTCATCAAGGTCGATGCAATGCGCGAGACCAGCGTTCCCGGGGTGTTTGCCTGTGGCGATGCGTCGGTGGCGGCGGGCAACGTGGCCATCGCAGTTGGGGATGGCGCGCGCACGGGCGGGGCCGTGCATCATTCGTTGATCTTTCGGTAGGAAAAAGCAAGGCAGCGAGTGAACATTTACCCGACACCAGCCGTCGTTAGCAGTGACCTGCCAATGCGAGAGCCGCCATGCGTATCTACCTTGCCTTGATCCTGGCCCTGGGGGGCGCCTGTGCCTTTGCCCAGCCAGCTCTGAAAGACAGTTGGACACTGCACGATCAGTTCGACCAGGCCTTCACCTTGAACGCCAGCACCCGGGTGGTGATGATCGCCCGCAGTATGTCCAGCGCGAAACTGGTCAACAGCGCGGTGGAACACACCCCTGACTGTTATCTGGATGAACGTGGTGTGGTCTTCGTCGCCGACATCGAACGGTTGCCATCGGTGGCGCAGGCGGTGTTGGTGCCTGCCATGCGCACGGCGCGCTATCGCATCCTGCTGGATCGAGAAGGCAGCGTCGCCCCGCGTTATGGCGGTGATCGCGACAGCGTGCAGTGGCTGGAGCTCGACCACGGCAAGGTGGCCCGGGAGCGGCGCTTCAGCGATCTGCCTAGCCTGCGCCAGGCGCTGGCCGGGCAGACGCCTGGACGTTGAGGCTGACGTTCAGCGAGCAGGCGTTCAGAGCGGCTGTTGCGCCAGCAGAAAGTCCACGAATACCCGCACCCGGGCAGGCATCGAAGGGCCGCCGACGAAGACGGCATGGATCGGCTCTTTGTCGCCGGGGTTGAAATCTTGAAGCACTGGGACCAGGGTGCCGCTGCGCAATTCGTCGACCACGGTGAATTCACCGATACGGGCGATGCCGGCTCCAAGCCTGGCCAGTTGCGCCAGCGCCTCGCCACTGCTGCAGGCGATGTTGCCATTGATCTTGAGGGTGAATGCCTCACCATCGCGACGGAACGGCCAGTCGGGAGAGGCTCGCCGAAAGTTGAAGCGCAGGCAGTTGTGCCGCAGCAGGTCTTCGGGTTGACGAGGCACGCCGCAGCGTTCAAGGTATTCGGGCGAGGCCACTATCACCTGACCGGTTTCGCCGATCCTGCGGGCGCTCAACGCGCTGTCCGGCAGGTCGCCGAAACGTATCCCGACATCCGCCTCGCCCCCCAGGATGTCGACCACTTCGTCGCCCAGCGACAAATCCACCACCACCTCCGGGTACAAGGCGCTGAACGCCGCCACCAGTGGCACCACCGTCAGCCGGCCATGGCCCAGCGCCGCACTGACCCGCAACCTGCCTCTTGGCACTCCTTGGTCGGCAACGGCCTGTTCGACCTCATCGATGTCCGCCAGGATCCGCCGCGCACCCCGTAAATAGGCTTCGCCTTCGGTGGTCAAGGTGATCGCCCGGGTGGTGCGCAACAGTAGCCGACTGCCCAGGCGTTGCTCGGCGCGGGCAATGATGCGGCTGACTGCCGAGGGCGTCAGCCCCAGTTCCCGCGCCGCGCCCGACAGGCTCCCTGCATCCATCACTCGCACGAAAACCGCCATTTCTCCCGATCGACCGATGTAGTCCATTTGTGCCTCATGCGCAAAGGTGATTGGCGTTAGCGCCGTCTAGTGCTTTCACGAAGGCGATCGTAGCATTCGCCGCATAGATAAGGAGTTATTACCATGCGTATCAATCTACCGCTGATAGCACTCGCCATAGGCGCCTTCGGCATCGGTGTGACCGAGTTCGCGCCCATGGGCATGCTGCCCAGCATCGCCACCGGCCTTGGGGTGTCGATTCCTGCTGCCGGACTGTTGGTCAGCGCCTATGCCTTAGGCGTACTGATCGGCGCGCCGCTGATGACCCTGGCCACGGTGAAGATACCGCGGCGCTATCTGCTGATCGGCCTGATGGCCATCTTCACCCTGGGCAACCTGATGTCTGCCGTGGCCAGCGATTATCTGAGTCTGATGCTGGCCCGTGTGGTCACTTCGCTGAACCATGGTGCGTTCTTCGGCGTGGGTGCGGTGGTGGCGGCCAGCGTGGTGGCCCCCGAAAAGCGCGCCGGCGCCTTGGCGGCGATGTTCATGGGGCTGACGCTGGCCACCATCGGCGGCGTGCCGCTGGCGACCTGGTTCGGTGAAATGTTCGGCTGGCGCACCGCGTTCTGGGGCATTGCAGGGCTTGGCGTGGTCGCGATGGCGACCCTCGCTTATGCCTTGCCTAACGTGCCCCTGCCCAAAGGTGATGGTGTCATGGCCGAGATCCGTGTGCTGGGCCGTGGCCCAGTCCTGGCGGCCTTGGCGCTGACCGTGGTCGGTTCCAGCGCGATGTTCACGGTCTTCACCTATATCGCGCCGATCCTGCACGACCAGGCCCAGGCGTCGACCCGCTTCATCACGGGCATGTTGGTACTGTTCGGGGTCGGCCTGACCTTGGGCAACATGTGGGGTGGCAAGGCGGCGGACCGCTCGATCGACCGCACCTTGATCGTCTCGCTGGTGGTATTGATCGCCGTGCTGCTGGTGTTCCCGCTGGTACTCGGCTGGGCCGTGCCGACGGCACTGGCGATTCTGCTCTGGGGCGCGGCGAGTTTCGCGCTGGTGCCGCCCTTGCAGATGCGCGTGATGGAAGCCGCCAAGGATGCGCCGAACCTGGCCTCTGCGGTGAACATCGGAGCATTCAACCTTGGCAATGCCGTGGGTGCGGCGCTGGGCGGGGCGGTGATCAATGCGGGCTTGGGTTACCCGGCGATCTCGTTTGCCGGTGCGACGATGGCGGCGCTTGGGCTAGTGATGGTGCTGGGCTTGGCATGGCGTTCGCGCAGTGCGGTGGTCGCCTGCAAAGCCGCAGCTTGAAGCCCGGGGCCTATCGGCGGTAATGCCGATGGGGATCGTCATAGTGGTGATCCATCGCCCGGTGATGGCGGCGCTGCCACTCGCGCTGGCGCTCGATCTCGCGGCGATGCTGCTCGCGGCGCCATTGTTCCCTGCGCCATTCTTCCCGGCGGTGATCCCAGCGGTGATCATGGCGATAGCGGTCGTCATGGGCCAGCAACGGTGCGGCGTGGTCGTTGGCCACGCTGGCCAGGTTCGGCCATGGTGTGGCGGGAGCCTGCTCCTTGGCCGGGGGGATGACCAAGGCAGGGCCCGTGGCCTGCATCTGCGTGGCTGAGGCCGAACCCACCGCCGCGAACGCGAACAGGCCAAACAGCACCATCCGGGGGACATGGAATTTCATAGGCGATGACAACCTCTTGCAAATTAATGGCTTAGCCCATTTTCTCCAGGCCTCTACATAGACCTGAAAATTCGAAAAAGTTCTGATCCCCCGTTGCCCCATGCCGAAGCGTTATGGGCGCGATCCGAAGACGCTATTTGTTGCCCTTTCGCCATCCTCCCTAATATCGGGCTGCACGCAGGTGCTCCTGCCCTGACGCTGCCCAGACAGACCTCAATTTCAAACAAAACCAAGAGGTTGATCGTGATAGAACCCATTGCGCGCAGTGGCCATCGTGTGCCGCTGGCTGCTTTCTGCTGCCTCGTTTTCAGCGCCTGTGCACAGGGCGCTTCCTTCCAGATCGGTGAGATCGACGGCCAGTTCGACTCTGCGCTGAGCTTTGGCGTCGGCGTCTCCACCGCCAACCCCGACAAGCTTCAGCTCCAAGCGGCCAACGGCAACGACGGACGCCGCAACTACCGCTCCGGCGATGTGTTCTCGGCGGTGTTCAAAGGCGTTCATGACCTCCAGCTCAGGCACGGCGACTTCGGCGTTTTTCTGCGCGGCACGTATTGGTACGACACCGCCCAGCGCGATCATAGTCAGCGCTTCGTCGACATCGACGACCACAATCGCAAGGCGTCGGCGAAGACCGCCGGCGGGCAGTTGCTCGATGCTTTCGGTTATTACCTCTATGACATCGACGGCGAGCCTGGCTCCGCGCGTCTGGGCAAACAAGTGGTGAACTGGGGCGAGAGCCTGTTCATCCAGGGTGGGCTGAATGTGATCAACCCATTCAACCAAGCGGCCTTGCGTCGACCAGGGGCCGAGGTCAAGGACGCCCTGGTGCCGGTCAACCTGTTCTACATCACCCAGAACCTCAACGAGGCGGTGTCGATCGATGCCTTCTACCAGCTCGATTGGGAGCAGACCCAGCTCGACAACTGCGGCACCTACTTCTCGGGTAATGACTTCATGCCCGATGGCTGCGTTGGCCTCGACGTCGGCGGCCGGCAGCTGAGCGGCCAGCGGGCGGCACAAGCCCTGGCGCCGTTTGGCGTGGAGTTGGTCGAGGAGGGCGTGCGGGTGCCCCGGGGCGGTGACGAGGATGCACGCAACAGCGGGCAGTGGGGGCTGTCGTTGCACTGGTACGTCGCGCAGCTGGACACCGAATTCGGCGTCTATGCCGCCAATTACCATAGTCGCGCGCCGTTTCTCGGCACGGTCAGCAGCCGTTACTTCAGCAACACCGATTTCGCCCCGCAACTCTGCACCAACCTCGGCGTGGCGTTGAGCAATTGCGGTGCATTCCTGAACTCGTCCAGCGGTCAGAGTCTGGCCGGCGCGCTGCGTATGGGGACTTCCGCCTACCGAGCGCAATACCCCGAGGACATTCGTCTGTATGGTCTGAGCTTCGCCACCACCTTGCGAACCGGCACGACGTTGCAAGGCGAGCTGACCTACCGGCCAAACATGCCGGTACAGCTCAACGGCACCGATATCCTGCAGTCGTTGCTCAATGTCGATAGCCGCAGCCCCTTGCTGGCCGACGGTCTGCGTCCTGAGGCCGACGAAGCGTTGTTCGACGGCTATCGGCGCAAGGAAATCACCCAGATGCAAGTGTCGGCCCTGCACGCCTTCAGTCGCGTGATGGGGGCCAACCAGTTGGTGCTGGCGGGCGAGATCGGCGCGACTTACGTCGGTGGCCTGGAGGGCCGGTTCGGCCCGCGCTACGGCCGCTCCGGCGCTTACGGCAGTGGCGAGTTGGAGGACAACAGCGTGTGCGAGGCGATTTCCCGCGCGCCCGAATACTGCAACGGCGACGGTTTCGTCACACCGTTCTCCTGGGGCTACCGGCTGAAGGCGACCTGGAGCTACCCCAACCTGATTCCAGGGGTGGATCTGCGTCCCAATCTGGCCTGGTCACACGATGTCAGGGGCTACTCGCCTGGCGATGGTTCGGCGTTCAACGAAGGCTCGCGGTCGATCGGCGTGGGACTGGATGCCTCGCTGGCCGGCAAGTATTCGTTCAGCATCGCCTACACCGATTACCGCGATGGCGACTACGGCGTTCGGGGTGATCGTGATTTTGTCTCGATCAGTGTTGGGGCGAGCTTTTGAATTTGATTTAGCGGCGGCTCGGTTAAGGCCTCCAGGTGCTTGTCTTGGGGGTTGAGGTGGTGCATGAATCGAGCGCCGCCCGCGCGGCGCTCGATCTCACAGCCGCCAAATCCCGCACGGCAGGCATGATAACGGCGGTATTGGCGGCGTTGCCGGGCGGATTGCCAGCTACACTCCTCGGCAAAGTGCTGGGTGAGGGCGGTGTCGCCTTTACCCAGCGCCTGGGCCTTGCCTCGGCGTCGCTAAGTTGGCAACCTTGGGCCGCTTGAAAAACGACCAGAAGGAAACCGCCTTTGAGCTGGGATAAAGTGGGAAAACTCCTTGTAGCCGTACTGCTGGGCATCATGGCCCTGCTGGTCGTCTACTCGGTGTTGCGCAGTAGCCCGCGCCTGGAGGCGTCGCTGACCTACGCCTATCTCACCTACCCCAGCCAATTCAGCGAGCGCATCAGCAGCGCCAGTGACGCACTCAAGTATGAGCATCTGCGTCCGCGCATCAGCGCGGTTGGCCAGGGGCGTCTGGAGCCTGAACAAGTGGACCGTCTGGTCGACCTCGCCCAAGCGCCCTATGTCCAACTGTTCGCCAAACCCTTCGAGGCCGGGTTGGTGGACCATCGCACCGGCCTGGTGATCGAACTGCACAATACCGGCGACTCGCCCGTGCGCGAAGTCAAGATTCGCCTGCCCGCCAAAGGGCTGGTGCAAGTGCGCGACGCCCAAGGCAACGACAGCATTCCGGACAACGCCACCGCCCTGGTGGAGATCCCCGCCATCGAGGCCGGCGGTGCCTGCAAGGTCTGGGTCTATTTCGACGCCGATTACTCGCAGATCCGCCAGGGTGGCATTGGTATCAGCCACGCCGACGGCGTCGCCGATATCCAGGTCTATCGCGAATTCAAAGGCTTCCCCGCACTGGTAGCGCGCTACAGTCGCGAACTGGTGGCGTTGCTCGGTGTCTTGCTGCTCAGCGTGCTGGGGCTGGGTTATGCCTGCCTGACTCGGCCGCGCGCAGCGGTGGCTTCGCGTTAGCCGCCTGGGTTGGCCCGGGGCGTTGATGGCGCCGGGCGATTCGCAGTACTCCCCACAACATTGCCAGCGCCACTGCTAGCCAGGCGCTGATCAGGCTGAAAAGGGTCATCGCAAGGCTCATACGGTCCTCCTTTGCTTTGCCGCCTTCCTGATAGCTGACTGCTATCGCGATTGGGGGACTCCCTGGACCGGCCATCTTCCGGATGAATGGTCGTCGTTCAACCGATGCCCGACCCAGCGCATTTCGGCATGGCCTGCATCCACATCTGGTATTACGCCACCGCGGCGGCGGCTGTTTAGCATCGTCCAGGTCTTACTGTCGACGAGAATAACAACGTGAACCTGGGAAACATCATCAGTCGAAGCGCAACGTACTGGCCCGACCGTGTCGCCGTTGCCGACGCCAACACCCGCGTGACCTTCAGCCAGCTCGAAGCACGCAGCAATCGCCTGGCCTCTGGGTTGGGTGCGCTGGGGGTCGCTGCCGGCGAACATGTGGCGATCCTGGCCGCCAACCGTGTCGAACTGGTCGAGGCGGAGGTGGCCTTGTACAAAGCCGCGATGGTCAAGGTGCCGATCAACGCGAGATTGTCGCTTGAGGAAGTGCTGCGGGTGCTGGAGGATTCCTGCAGCGTCGTGGTGATTACCGACGCCAGCTTCGCTGCCGCACTCGCCGAGCGTCGCGCGGTGCTGCCGCGCTTGCGCCATATCGTCGCCCTGGACGGCGATGCGGGTGACGTCAGCTATCCGGCGCTGCTCGAGCGCGGCAGCCCGGCAGCGGTCAACCTGGATCCGGCCGACGACACCCTGGCGGTGTTGCACTACACCTCGGGCAGCTCCGGCGTGCTCAAGGCCGCGATGCTCAGCTTCGGCAACCGCAAGGCGCTGATCCGCAAGAGTATCGCCAGCCCGACCCGGCGCGCAGCGCCAGGCGACGTCATGGCTCATGTCGGGCCGATCACCCATGCCAGCGGCATGCAGATCATGCCATTGCTGGCGGTGGGCGCCTGCAACCTGCTGCTCGAACGCTACGATGATCGCCTGCTGCTGGAAACCATCCAGCAAGAGCGAGTGACGCGCCTGTTCCTGGTGCCGGCCATGATCAACCGCCTGGTCAATTACCCCGGCGTGGAGCGCTTCGACCTGTCCAGCCTGCGCCTGGTCATGTACGGCGCTGCGCCGATGGCCCCGGCCCTGGTGAAAAAAGCCATCCAGCTGTTCGGGCCGATCCTCGCCCAGGGCTATGGCGCGGGAGAAACCTGCTCGCTGGTCACGGTTCTGACCGAGCAGGATCACCTGGTCGAGGATGGCGACTACCGCCGTTTGGCCTCGTGCGGACGTTGTTACTTCGAAACCGACCTGCGGGTGGTCAATGCGGCCTTCGAGGACGTGGCGGTCGGCGAAGTCGGCGAGATCGTCGTCAAAGGCCCCGACATCATGCAGGGCTATTGGCGCGCCCCCGAGCTCACCGCCGAAGTGATGCACGACGGCTACTACCTCACCGGCGACCTGGCCACGGTCGATGCCCAGGGCTACGTGTTCATCGTCGATCGCAAGAAGGAAATGATCATTTCCGGCGGTTTCAACGTGTACCCGAGCGAAGTCGAGCAGGTGCTCTACAGCTTGCCCGAAGTGTTCGAGGCCGCAGTGGTCGGCGTGCCCGACGAGCAATGGGGCGAAGCGGTGCGCGCCGTGGTGGTGCTCAAACCCGGCGCCCAACTGAGTGAAGCCGAGGTGATCGAGCGGTGTGGCCGCGCCCTGGCCGGCTTCAAGAAACCCCGTGCGGTGGACTTCGTCGGCGAACTGCCGAAGAACCCCAACGGCAAGGTCGTTCGCCGCCTGGTGCGCGACGCCTACTGGAAAGACAGCGACCGTCGTATTTGACTTGGAGCACTACCATGTACCAACCCAGTGAAAAAGCCCGCCAGATCATCGAAGCCATCGACGGCTTTATCCGTGACCAGGTCAAGCCGCTGGAGCAACGCGAACAGCTCAGCTGGTCGCGTCCGCATCCGCTGCCGGTGTTGCGCGAGGTATGGCGGCGCTCGAGCGAGCAGGGCCTGTACACCGTGATGTTGCCTGAGGCGCTCGGCGGTGCCGGCTTGAACGTGGCCGACCTCTGCGCGGTGAAGGAGGCCACCCATCTCAGCGGATCGATGCTGGCTGCGCACGTGCTCGGCGAGCTGTCCGGACCGCCGCGTATCGGCCACCTGTTCAAGGTCGCCAGCGCGCATCAGGTCGAGGCGTTCCTGCAGCCGGTGTGCCGCGCCGAGAAGGCCGTGTGCTTCGCCCTCACCGAAGCCGAGGCGGGTTCCGATGCCACGGCGATCACCACCCAGGCGCGGCGCGAGGGTGATCACTATGTGCTCAGCGGCGCCAAGCGCTACATCTCTGGGGCCAGCTATGCCGACCTGGCGGTACTGCTCGCAGTGACCGATCCTGGGCGTGGCGCGCAAGGTATCTCGGCATTCTTCGTCGACCTCAAGGCACCGGGTGTGAAGGTGCAGAGCGACTATGCGGTGATGTCCGGCGGCGGTGCCCATGGCGATATCCTGCTCGATGAAGTGCGCGTGCCGGTGGACAACCTCATCGGCGAGGAGGGCGCCGGCTTCAAGCTGGCCATGGGCCGGATCACCCTGAACCGTCTGCTGCACTGCCCGACGCTGCTGGGCATGGCCGGCCTGGCCCTGAACCTGTCGATCGAGCATGCGCGCACGCGCAAGCAGTTCGGTCAGCCCATCGCCATGTTCCAGGCGGTCAATCATCAGATCGCCGACATGGCCACCGAACTGCATGCGGCGCGCAGCATGGTCTACGCCACGGCAGCGCTCAACGATGCCGGTGGCGACATCCGCACCCAGGCGCCGATGTGCAAATTGTTCGTTTCCGAAGCAGCGTTCCGCATCGCCGACCGAGCCGTGCAGATCCATGGCGGAGCAGGGTTGATGCAGGGGAATCCGGTGGAGTGGATCTTCCGCGCCACCCGTATGATGCGCATCCTTACTGGCACCAGCGAGATCCAGCGAAATACCATTGCCAAGGGTGTGCTCATGCCGGGCTAGCCGATGCTTGCAGTCGCTTCATTACAGACAAAAACAATAAGGAAAGATAACCATGTCCACCCCCTCCACGCTGCCCAATCCGCGTAGCGCGTGGCTGATCGCCGCGATGCTGGCGCTGCTGATGCTGGTCAATTTCCTCGACAAGGTGGTGATCGGTCTGGTCGCCGTGCCCATGAGCGAAGAGTTGGGCCTGAGCCCCACCGAGTTCGGCCTGATCGGCGGTGCGCTGCACTGGTTCTTCGCCATCTCCGCTGTCGTCGGCGGCTTCATGGCCAACCGTCGGCCGACCCGTTCGCTGTTGCTCGGCATGGGGCTGTTCTGGGCGCTGCTGCAACTGCCGATGCTGTTCGTCACCTCGTTGTGGGCCATCGTCGCTTGCCGGGTACTGCTCGGCATCGGCGAGGGACCCGCTTCACCGGTGGCCACCCATGCCCTGTACAAGTGGTTTCCCAACGATCGCCGCAGCCTGCCGGTGGCGCTGTTGCATGCCGGCAGCGCCATGGGTCTGCTGGTGGCCGGGGCGATGATTCCGTGGATCAGCGTGCATTACGGCTGGCGCATGAACTTCATCGTGCTGGCCGTGATCGGCGGGGTCTGGTGTCTGCTGTGGTGGCGACTGGGCCAGGAAGGCTCGCTGGACCGGCTGCGTGCAGGGCAACCCAAGTCCCAGGAGGCCGCGCTGCCTTACGCGCGCCTGCTCAGTGACCCGACCGTGCTCGGCAACTATCTGTGCCACTTCGCCGCCAACTGGTCGCTCGCCCTGACCCTGACCTGGGTACCCAGCTACCTGCAGATCGGCCTGGGTATCGGGGCCCTGGAAACCGGTCGGCTGTTCGTCATGTTCGTGCTGGTGACCACGCCGCTGAGCTTGTTCATGGCTTGGTTGTCGCAGCGCCTGATGCGCAAAGGCTGGTCCTCGCGCAGCGCGCGCGGGGTCTTCGTCTCGGCATGCCTGATCGTTGCCGGTCTGTTGTCGTCGACCTTGATCCTGCCAGGGCTGAGCACCACCGAGCGGGTGATAGCCTTGACCTTCAGCGGCGGCCTGGCGCTGGTGATGTACTCGGTGGGGCCGGCGATGCTGGCAGAGTTCACGCCCAGCGGGCAGCGCGGCGCGGTGCTGGCCATCGGTAACGCTGTCGCTTCGCTGGCAGGGCTGGCCGCGCCGGTGGTCACCGGTTTGCTGGTGCAGGGCGCCGGAGCTGCGCACCCGGGCGGTTACGCCCAGGGCTTCCTGGTCTGTGGTGCGGTGCTGGTGTCGGCAGGCCTGCTCGGGCTGGTGACGCTCAATCCACAGCGCACGTTGGCTCGCCTGGGGGCCTCGGGGGCGTTGCCGCCGCAGGCCGCCGGGCAGCCTGCGATGCCTCATACGCCGAGCTGATCACCAGGCCAGACGCCAACCTTCGCCGCGTCCGAAGGCGTCCCCAAGGCCTTCGGCGTCGGTGATCAGTTCGCCTTGCCACTGTCCGCTGCGCACCAGGTCCACCAGCACGCCGCGGACCAGGTCGCGCATGCAGCCGGCAGCGAACGACAGCGGTTTGTGTCGGGAGTGGGCCAGCGCGATGGTGCGGCTGATGCCCGGGTCGACGATACGCCGAGCGCTGATCGGTGCCAGCAGTTCGAGCAGGGGCGGCCAGTTGCTGATGGTCGCCGCCAACCCTGCGCGTACCAGGCTGGCGATACCCGGCGCGGACTGCTGTTCGTAGGCGACATTCAAGGCCACGCCCGCTTCCATGGCCGCTTGCTCGATGCGCCTTCGCAGGTGCAACGCCCGGGGTGGCAGCACCAGGCGGGTTGCGGCGGCCTCGGCCAGGCTGATGGTCTCGGTGGTGCCCGGCGCCGTGCTGCCAACCCAATATAGGGCTTCGGTGAAGATCGGTTCGGCCGTCACGTGTTCGAGTTCTTCGGCATTGGGCACCACGCCGAAATCCACCTTGCCCAGCTCGATCGCCTGGCCACCTTCGCGGCTCAAGCCATCCCACACGGTCAGGGTCACGCCAGGAAAGCGCTGCTCGGCCTGGCGCAGAATCTCTGGCAGCAGCAGGGCTGCAGCCGTGGCCGGAAGAGAGATGGCCACATGGCCTTTGGGGTCGCCACGGCTGGACTTGAGCTCGTCCTTGACCGAATCGAGCTTCTGCACCACCTGCCGGGCCACTTCGTACAACTGGCGGCCGGCATCGGTGAGGGCGATACCGTCGTGCTGGCGGTCGAGCAACTGCATTTCCAACTCGCTTTCCAGCAAGCCGATTTGCCGGCTCAGGGCCGGCTGGGCGATGAACGAGCGGCGGGCGGCGGAGGAGAAACTGCCGGCCTCGACGATGGCGATCAAATAACGAAGTTGCTTCAGCGTCATGGGTGCTTCCAGGCTATGCCGAACTGATATGGCACGTATCCGAACACGTTATTTGTGGGGGTCGGAGCGTGGCTCCTAGTATCACCCGGAAGAGGCGTGGCGAGGCAAGCCCGCTTTCCAACAAGAGCCTGGGCGTCACTGATCGAGGACAATGCCATGAACAGGACCATCGCTGTACTGCTCGCCTGCGGGTGGGCCGCTGCCGTGTCTGCGCAGACCGAAACCTTACCTGCCACCTTGACCCCCATCGGCGCCGAACGCGCGGCCAGCGCGGACGGTGTCATTCCCGCCTGGAGCGGCGGCCTGCAAGCCGGGCAGGTATCGCTCTCGGTGAACGGCACGCCACTTGACCCCTACGCCGACGAGCAGCCGCTGTTCACCATCACCGCCGCCAATGCGGCGCAGTATCAGCAACACCTCAGTGCCGGGCAACTGGCCTTGCTCAAACGCTACCCCGACACATACCGCTTGCCGGTCTATGCCACCCACCGCAGCGTCGCGGTACCGGCCAAGGTGGCGCACTGGGCGAGCATCAACGCTGCCCACGCGCACCTCAGTGACGATGGCAACGGCTTGTCCGAGTTCGTTGGCGTGGTTGCCTTCCCGCAGCCTCGCAGTGGCCTGGAAGTGTTGTGGAACCATCTCACGCGCCCACGCAATGGCAGCTATTCCCAAGCTTCGGACAGCCTCATTCCGCGCGGTCCCGGGCAGTACGTGCTGACCAGCGCGCGCCAGGCCTTTGCCCGGCCCGACGCATTGCCAGGCTGGACGCCCGACCATCCCAGCGAGGTGCTGTACTACTTCAGTCACCAGATGACCGCACCGACGCGCCTGGCCGGTGAGGCGCTGGTGATGCACGAGACCCTGGACCAGGTGGCCCAGCCGCGCCTGTCGTGGCTGTACAGTGCCGCCATGCGCCGGGTGCGTCGTGCCCCTGGGGTGGACTACGACAGCATCACCCCAGGTACCGGTGGTCTGCGTACCGCCGACAGCCGCGACATGTTCAGTGGTGCGCCGGACCGATACGACTGGAAGCTGCTGGGCAAGAAGACCCTCTATGTTCCGTACAACAGCTATCGGCTGGCTTCGCCTGCTTTGCCCTATGCCGAGTTGATCGGCCCTGGACATGTGCCTGCGGCGCCCACACGTTACGAACTGCACCGGGTGTGGGAGGTGCTCGGTACCCTCAAGCCTGGCGCCGAGCATTTGTATGCCAGCCGCCGCTATTACGTCGACGAAGACAGCTGGGCGATTCTCGAGGCGGATTTCTTCGACGCTCGCGGAGCGCTGTGGCGCACGGCCCAGGCGCACAGCTACTACCACGTGGTGGGCGAGGCGCCGGTGAACGCCATGGAGGTCATCTACGACCTGCGCAGCGGCCGCTACCAGCTGTCGGGGCTGACCAACCAGCAGCCGCGGCCGTTCGACTTCAACGTGGCCACCACTGCGTCGCATTTCTCCCCCGGTGGGTTGCGTAGCCGCAGCGTGCGCTGAGGCGCGACACAGGCTGTCGGTGTCAATGGCAACGCCGCCATCGCGGTCCCGGTGATTCCACACGGGTCGCGATGGCGGCGTTGTTCGAGGTGACGCAAACTCATCGAGCCTGATCAAGGCGTGACGATATTGAACCGCGCCGGGGCTTCTTCCAACCCGCCCATGAAACGCAGGAACTTGCCCCGTGCGCCGTCGATGGTGATGCCGCCTGCCGTGGCTTCCTTGAGGAAGCCGGTCTGTTTCAAGGCGATGCGGTCCAGCGTCGCCTTGGACATGCTGACCTGCACATCCGCCTGGCGATGACGCTGGTGGTCTCGGTGGGTCAGCACGCCGTTGCGCACGGTCAGCGCATAGTCCTCATCCAGGTCGGTGAACCGCCAGTTGATGGTCAGGTCCTGATCGGCCGCCTTCGCTGCGTCCACACGAGTGCCCAGGTAATCGAAGAACAGCGTCGGTGTCAGCGCCCGGACCAGGTCGTCGGCGCTGCCGCCGGCGGTGGCGCTGGATACGCCATTGCGCAGTTCCTGGGCACCGCTGAGATAGGCATTGCGCCACGTGGCGTTCTCGGTCTGGTAGCCCAACTGCTCAAGGGCATCGGCCTGCAGCTCGCGGGCGGCGCCGTTGTCCGGCTGGGCGAACACCAGGTGGTTGGTGAGTTGCGCGACCCAGCGGTAATCACCTTCGGCATAGGCTTTGCGCGCCAGCTTCAGCACCTGCTCGGCTCCGCCCATGGCGGCAACGTAACGCTGCCCGGCGGCGCTGGGCGGCAACGGGTCGAGGTTGGCCGGGTTGCCGTCATAGAAGCCCATGTAGCGCTGGTACACCGCCCGCACGTTATGGCTGAGCGAGCCATAGTAGTCACGGCTGTACCAGGTGTTGGCCAGCCGTGGCGGCAGCGAGGTCAGTTGCGCGGCGATTTCGGTCGGGGTCAGGCCCTGGTTGATCAGGCGCAGGGTCTGGCTGTCGATGAAGGCATACATGTCGCGTTGGTCGGCCAGGTAATCGCGAATGGCCTGGCCACCCCAGGTCGGCCAGTGATGCTGGGCGAACACCACGTCGGCCTGGTCGCCATAGCGCACCAGGGCCTGATCGAGGTAGTGCGCCCAGACCTTGGCATCGCGCACCTCGGCACCGCGAATGGTCAACACGTTGTGTTGCACATGGCTGGCGTTCTCCGCCATGCACAGGGCCTTGAACTGAGGGAACCACAGGTTCATCTCGGCGGGGGCCTCGGTGCCCGGGGTGAGTTGGAACTCGATGTCCACGCCGTCGATACGCAGGCTTTCCAGTGGCTCGCTGATTTCCCGCGTCGGTGCGATCAGGCTGACGGTGGCATTGGTCGGCACGCCTTTGCCCAGGCCAGCATCGACCTGGCCGCGGGGGCTGCGAGGCAAGGGGGCGCCGTACATGTACTGGGCCCGGCGCCTCATCGCCGGCCCTGCCAACACGTTCTCGCTGACCGCGTGCTCGAAGAAGCCTTGCGGCGCGATCACCTGGACCTTGCCGGCGTGCACGTCCGCTTCGTCGATGACGCCGCGCACGCCGCCGAAGTGGTCCACGTGCGGGTGGGTGTAGATCACCGCGACCACGGGACGCTTGGGGCGGTGCTTGAAATACAGGTCCAGGGCGGCTCGGGCGGTTTCCACCGACAGCAGCGGGTCCATCACGATCAGGCCGGTGTCGCCTTCGATCAGGGTCATGTTGGCCAGGTCGAGGCCGCGGACCTGATAGATACGCTCACTGACCTTGAACAACCCGGCGATGGTGTTGAGCTGGGCGATGCGCCACAGGCTCGGGTTGACCGTGGCCGGCGCATTGCCGCCGAGAAAACCGTAGCGGCTCGGGTCCCACACCGTTTGCTGCTGGGCGTTGACGATGCGACTGTCGAATCGCTCGATCAGGCCACGTTGGGCCGCGTCGAAATCGCCGCGGTCGGCGAAGGGCAGGCGTTGCAACCATTGCTGATTGGCGTGCTCGGTGGTCGGGGTGGCGTCCTTGCTGGCGATGGCGGCATGGCTGGCCAGGGGCACCAGCAAGGCGAGGGCGAGCAGGCGGAATGGTGGGGGCATGGGACGTCCTTCTTGTTATGTGGAAAACGGGCTCAAGAGCCGGAACTCTAAAGAGCCGGCCCGGCGCCCAGCCAATACCAGAGCAGCATGCGCGCCATGCCGATGTGCTATGGCCTAGCGAATGTCCATGATCCGCTCGGCCAGCCAGGCCAGTGCGGGATCGTGCTGACGGTGTGCCAAGTGCACCAGTTCGAGTTGGAAGGGCGGCAGGGCGAACGGCAGTTCGAACACCTGCAGGGGCAACAGCCGGGCGAAGTGCCGGGCCAGCTGCGTGGGCAGGACCACGCCAAGGTCGGAGCTGGCCGCCAGATGTGCAGCCTGCAGGTAGTTGGGCGTGGTGTAGGCGATCTGGCGGGCGAGGCCCTGTTCGGCTAGCCACTGATCGACCATGCCACGGGTCTGCCCGCCATGCACCCACAGGTGGCGCACAGCCAGGAAAGTCTTCAGGTCGAGTTCGCCATTCACTTGCGGGTGCCCTTGGCGGACCGCGACCTGCAGGGTCTCGGTGCGCCACGGGCGTCGCTCGAAACGAGCCGGGACATCGTCGAAGCGACCCAGCACCAGGTCGAGCTCGCCACGATCCAGGGCATCGGCGGGCAAATTGGGCGTGAGGTGCACGACGTCGATGCGCAGGTGCGGGGCTCGATCCTGCAGCAAGTTCAAGAGTGTGGGCATGCACAACTGCTCGGCGAAGTCGGTGAGGGCCATGCGCAGTTGCCGACGGCTATGTTGCGGCTCGAAGCGCTCCGCACCACCGAGGGTCTGCTCGATCTGCAACAGCGCCGCGCGGATCGGGCCTTCCAGGGCCAGCGCCCGGGGCGTCGGACGCATGCGGCGACCGACCCGCACCAGCAGCGGGTCGCCGAGCAGGTCGCGCAGACGCGCCAACGCGTTGCTCACCGTGGGTTGGGTAAGGGCCAGGCGCTCGGCAGCTCGCGAAACGTTCTGCTCACGCAGCAACATGTCGAAAATCCGCAGCAGGTTGAGGTCGAAGGTCGAGATATTCATGGCTTGAATACATGGCATACGCAAAGAAAATTTCAAAAATACTAGGGCCCTGACTAGGGTGACGGCAATCCCCTAACAACAGGAGCAGCGTCCGTGAGCAATCCCTTCGACGTGCAACAGGCTGCCGTGATCGGCGCCGGGACCATGGGCCGCGGCATCGTCATCAGCCTGGCCCAGGCGGGCATTCCGGTGCTGTGGCTGGACAACGACCCACAGGCCGTCACCGCCGGGCTGACCATGATCGAGCAGATCTGGGCGCAGCAGGTGGCTAAGGCGCGCATCGACCAGGCCCAAGCCGAGGCCTGGCGCGGTGCGGTGCGCGGCGTCGACGGCTATGCCGATATCGCCGAAGTCGACCTGGTGATCGAAGCGGTGTACGAAAACCTGGCGCTCAAGCAGGAGATCTTCCGCACCCTGGATGCCACCTTGAAGCCCCAGGCGATCCTCGCCAGCAACACCTCGGCGCTGGACATCGACGCCATCGCTGCCGTCACCCGCCGCCCCGAGCAGGTGCTGGGCCTGCACTTCTTCAGTCCGGCCCACGTGATGAAGCTGCTCGAGGTGGTCCGTGGCGAGCGCACCTCGCCCGCCGTACTCGATGCCGCGATGGACATGGCCCGGCGCATGGGCAAGGAAGCGGTGGTGGCCGGTAACTGCCACGGTTTCATTGGTAATCGGATGCTCGCCACCTACGTCGCCGAGGCCCGCAAGCTGTTGCTTGAAGGTGCGCTGCCGCAGCAGGTCGATGGGGCGCTGCAGGCCTTTGGCATGGCCATGGGACCGTTTCGCATGTATGACGTGGTCGGCATCGACCTGGAGTGGCGGGCCCGGCAACTTGCCGGGCAGGGCATGGAGGCGCCCCTGGTACAGGTCGACAATGCCCTGTGTGCCCTGCAGCGCTTCGGCCAGAAGAGCGGCCAGGGGTACTACCGCTATGCGCCTGGCAGCCGCGAGGCGTTGCACGATCCGGCGGTCGATGCGTTGGTGCTCAAGGTGTCCCAAGACCTGGGACTGCGCCGTCGCGCGATCGAGGACAGCGAAATCGTCGAGCGCTGCCTGCTGGCGCTGGTCAATGAAGGCGCGAAGATCCTCGAGGAGAACATCGCCGCCAACAGCCATGACATCGACCGCGTGTACCTCAACGGCTATGGCTTCCCCGTCGTGGTCGGCGGCCCCATGCACTGGGCCGACGCCCAGGGGCTGGGCGCCATACTCGGTCGCCTGGAGCGCTTGCAGGGCTTGTTCGGCGAACATTGGCGCCCGGCTTCGCTGATTCACCGGCTGGTGGCCGCCGGCAAGAACCTGGCCGATGTGAAGGAGGGCCGGGTATGAGCTATCGCGCCCCTTTGCGTGACATGCGTTTCGTGCTGCATGAAGTCTTCGATGTGGTCGGCCACTGCCAGCAGCTGGACCTGGGACTGGATCGCGAAACCCTCGACGGGATTCTCGAACAGGGCGCACGGTTCGCCAGCGAAGTGGTGGCCCCGCTCAATCGCAATGGCGACGAGCAGGGTTGCCGCCTGCAGGACGGCAAGGTGCACACGCCGCAGGGCTTCCAGGCCGCCTATCAACAGTATGTGGAACAAGGCTGGGCGAGCATGACCGGCCCTGTGCAGTACGATGGCCAGGGCCTGCCGCAGATGGTGGCGGCGAGCTTCCACGAAATGCTCATGAGCGCTTCGCTGTCGTTCCGGATCTATTCCGGGCTTACCGAGGGCGCGGTGCTCGCCTTGTACCGGCATGGCAGCGAAGCCCTCAAGCGGACCTACCTGGGGCCGCTGGTCAGTGGCCGCTGGGCCGGTACCATGTGCCTGACCGAACCCCAGGCCGGCACCGACCTGGCGCTGCTGCGCACCCGTGCCGAGCCCCAGGCCGATGGCAGCTTCCGCCTCAGCGGCAGCAAGATCTTCATCAGTGGCGGCGATCAGGACCTGACCGAGAACATCGTGCACCTGGTGTTGGCCCGCCTGCCCGATGCCGCGCCTGGGGTGCGGGGTATCAGCCTGTTCCTGGTGCCACGCCAGGTGCCGGGCGAGCCGGGCGACAATGCGGTGAGCTGCGGTGCGCTGGAACACAAGATGGGGATCAAGGGCGCGGCGACCTGCGTGATGAATTTCGACGGCGCCCGAGGCTGGCTGGTCGGCGAGGCCGGCCAGGGTCTGGCGTGCATGTTCACGATGATGAACGACGCGCGCTTCCAGGTGGGTCTGCAGGGGCTGGGTATCGCCGAGGCGGCGCTGCAGGGCGCCTTGACCTATGCCGCCGAGCGCCTGCAGTGCCGTGGTCTGGCGGGGGCGGTGGCACCGCAGCGGCCGGCCGATCCGATTCTGCATCACCCGGACGTGCGTCGCATGTTGTTGACCCAGAAGAGCCTGGTCGAAGGTTGTCGCCTGCTGGCGGCCTGCACAGCCCGCGAGCTGGACCTCGAACATGCCGCGCCGGATGCCGAGAGCCGCCAGCGAGCGGCGCGTCGGGCAGCGTTGTTGATTCCCATCGTCAAGGCCTTCTTCACCGATGTCGGCCAGGAGGTCGCCAGTCTCGGTGTGCAGGTGTATGGCGGGCATGGCTACATCCGCGAATGGGGGATGGAGCAATTGATGCGCGATAGCCGCATCACTCAGCTCTACGAGGGCACCAACGGTATCCAGGCACTGGACCTGATCCGGCGCAAGGTGCTCGGCGATGGCGGCGCGGAGCTGCATCGCCTGATCGATGACCTGGCGACGCAGCCAGCACACCCGGCCCTCGGTGAAATGCAGGCAGTGGTGTCGCAGCGCCTGGCCGAGTGGGCAGCGCTGACCCGTGAGGTCATCGCCGCGTGCCACCGCGACCCGCAGGAGATCGGCGCTACATCGGTCGACTTCCTGGCCTACAGCGCCTATGTCTTGCTGGCGGCGCTGTGGCTGCGCGCTGCGTCCTGCGCCCAGGCGGCCCTGGACGCGGGCAGCGGGGAACGGGCGTTCTACCGGGCCAAGCTCAAGGTCGCGGAGTTTTACTGGCGACGGCTGTTGCCCCGTGCCGATGGGCATCGCCAGGCGTTGTCAGGCGGCGCTGGCTGCCTGATGGCGATGGATGAGCAAGAGTTCGGCCTGTAGCCACGGCTGGCCCCCTGCAGACAGGGGGCCGGCAGCACCTGCCATGGATAACGACAAGAGGAATGCCCATGCAGCCCTTCACCTTCAACACCACTGCGCAGTTGATCAGCGAATCCGGTGCGGCGCGGCGCCTGGCCGAGCTGTGTCGAGCGCGTGGCGCCCGACGCGTGCTGATCGTCACCGACCCAGGCATTGCGCGTCTGGGCATGCTCGACGACATCGTCCCCGGCTTCACCCAGGCCAAAGTGAGCGTGGCGCTGTTCACTGAAGTCAACGCCGATCCGACCGAAGCCTGCGTTCTCGCGGCCACCGCCCGCGCCCGGCATATCGGCGCCGACCTGGTGATCGGCTTTGGCGGCGGCAGTTCGATGGACGTAGCGAAACTGGTGGCGTTGCTCGCTCACCCCGAATGCAGGCAACCGCTGAGCGCGCTGTACGGCATCGACCGCGCCGAGGGCCAGCGATTGCCGCTGATCCAGGTGCCCACCACTGCCGGCACCGGCTCGGAAGTGACCGCCGTGGCCGTGGTCACCACCGGCGAGACGACCAAGATGGGGGTGATCTCACCGCTGTTGCTCCCGGATCTTGCCCTGCTCGACGCCGATCGTACCTTGGGCTTGCCACCGGCCATCACCGCCGCCACCGGCATCGACGCCATGGTCCATGCGATCGAGGCCTACACCAGCAAGCTCAAGCGTAATCCGCTGTCGGCGATGCTGGCCCGCGAGGCCCTGCGTCTGCTGGCGAGCAATATCGATCAGGCGGTGCACAACGGTGACAACCTGCAGGCGCGCCAAGCCATGCTGCTTGGCGCCTGCCTGGCCGGCCAGGCGTTCGCCAACGCGCCGGTGGCCGCCGTGCATGCACTGGCCTACCCATTGGGCGGCCACTTCCATGTACCCCATGGCCTGGCCAACGCTTTGGTACTGCCCCATGTACTGGCGTTCAATCGGCCCGAGGCGGTGACCGACTACGCCGTGTTGGCCAGCGACCTGCTGGGCCCGCGCCTGCGCCCTGGCGATGCCTACGCCCAGAGCCAACAGTTGATCGACGAACTGGCCGAACTGGTTCCGCGCTGCGGGCTGCCCAACCGCCTGCGCGAGGTGGGTGTACCGCGGCATTGGCTCGAACCGTTGGCCGAGGATGCCTTCAAGCAGCAGCGGCTCCTGGTCAACAACCCGCGCGAAGTCAGCCAGGCCGATGCCCTGGCCATCTACCAGGCGGCGTACTGAGCATGGCCAGGCAACCACCGCAACGCGGTGAGTACCGTCAGTTCGTACCGATCACCACGCGCTGGCACGACAATGACGTCTATGGCCACGTCAACAACGTGGTGTACTACGGCTACTTCGACAGTGCGGTGAATACCTGGCTGATCGAGCGCGGCGGCCTGGATATCCGCGGCGATCGCGTGGTGGCCTACGTGGTGGGCTCGAGCTGTGACTATTTTGCCGGTGTCGCCTTTCCGCAGCGGCTCGAAGTGGGCCTGGCGGTGGAGCGCCTGGGGCACAGTTCGGTGCACTACGCCTTGGCGGTGTTCGTCGAGGGCGAGGACCAGGCCAGGGCGGCCGGGCGCTTCATTCATGCCTACGTCGACCGCGACCTGGAGCGTGCCGTGGCGGTGCCGGACGCGGTGCGCGATCTGCTCACGCCATTGCTGCGCGATGCCTGAGCGCTGATGCAGACCCGGGTGGATGGCACAGGCGTAGCCGGTCCCATCCACCGCGTTGGTTCATGGTGTGTTGCCTCTGCGCGACGTTCCCCGAAGCCGCTCGCCGTGTGTACCACCTTGGTGCGCGGCGCCTCAAAATAGGGTAAAAAGCACACCCAGAAGCCCATATCAAAGTCAGATAAGTGCACTCTGCACATACATCATCATGCCCAACGCCCGCTTTTGCCCCGTTGTTCAACCAATCGCCACTCGGCCCGCATATTGCTCTAGCTGCTCCACCTTCCACCCGGAGCACCACTCGAAATGACTGCCCCCAGCGAATTCCCACTGACCGAAGCGCCTGCCAGCGCGCGCAAGGGCCTGCTGCCCATCGCCATGGTCCTGTTCAGTTTCACCTTCTTCACCGGCACCATGTTCGCCGGCGGCAAGCTCGGCATGGCGTTCAACTTCGTCGACATGCTGTGGATCGCCGCCATCGGTAATACCTTGCTGGCCTTGTATGCCGCGGCACTGGCGTTCATCGCATCGCGCAGTGGCCTCAACACGGTACTGATGGGGCGCTTCTGTTTCGGTGAGGCGGGCAGCCGGCTGTCCGACTTCATCCTGGGCTTTGCCGAACTGGGCTGGTACGCCTGGGGCACCGCCACGGTCGCCATCGTGCTGGTGAAGATGCTCGGTCTGGGTCAGGGCTTCACGGTGCCGCTGATGGTGCTGTTCGGCCTTGGCTTCAGCCTGACCGCGATCATCGGTTTCAAAGGACTGGACCTGCTTTCGCGGGTCTCGGTGCCGCTGATGTTCGTCCTGCTGGTAATTTCCATGATCATCGCCACCCAGCACGTTGGCGGCTTGCAGCAACTGGCTGCCCTGGTGCCGCACGAGGCCATGAGTTTTTCGGCGGCGGTGACCATGGTCTTCGGCACCTTCGCCAGTGGCGCCACCCAGGCCACCAACTGGACCCGCCTGGCACGTAGCGGGCGGATCGCGGTGATCGCCAGCATCGTCGCCTTCCTGCTCGGCAATGGCCTGATGGTGGTGGCCGGGGCGTGGTGCGCGATGGTCTACCAGCAGGCCGACATCGTCGAGGTGATGATCCTCCAGGGCCTGTCGTTCGCGGCGGTGATCATGCTCTGCCTGAATCTTTGGACCATCCAGGGTCCGACCATCTACAACGTCTCGGCGGCCGCCTGTCACCTTCTGCGCAGCGAGCGCCGGCGCACGATGACCCTGGCTGCCGACGGCGTCGGCATCGTTCTGGCGGTGGGCGGCATGTACGAAATGCTGATTCCCTTCCTGGTGCTGCTGGGGTCGATCATTCCGCCGGTGGGCGGGGTGATCATGGCCGACTTCACCTACCGCCATCGCGGTCGCTACCCAGCCTTGGCTTCGGTACGCCTGCCACGCTACAACCTCATCGGCCTGGTCGCCTATGCCGTGGGCGCGGTGCTGGCCTACTGGTCGCCCTGGGTCGCGCCGTTGGTCGGCATCGGCGCCTCGGCGCTGTGCTACATCGTACTGCTTGAGCTGACCGGCCAGGGCCGCTTCGTGGTCCGGCAGCCGGCTGAATCGTGAGCCTGGCCCTCGAAGAGCTGTTGGCCCTGCCGGGGCTCGAGGCCATGGCGGTGCGCGCCGGTGCGCGCAATCTGCAGCGCACCGTGCGATGGCCCTACGTGGCGGAGAACGAAGGCATCGCCGAGTGGGTGATGGGCGGCGAACTGGTGTTCGTCACCGGCATCAACCACCCGCGCGAGGAGGCCAACCTGCTGCAACTGGTCGAGGATGGCGAAGCGGTGGGTATCGCCGGATTGGTGATCCTCACTGGCGAGTGCTACATCCAGCGCATCCCGCCCAAGGTGATCGAGCGCTGTGAGCAATTGGGCCTGCCGCTGATCGAGCAGCCCTATGCGCTGAAGATGGTGGTGGTCACTCACTTGATCGGCACGGCGCTTGTGCAGATGGCCCAGACCCGTCGTTCGCGTCATGACATTCTCGGCCAACTGCTCAGTGGCGATTACCCCAGCCTGGCCATCGCCCGGCAGCGCGCGGCACACCTGCAACTGCCGCTGGACGAGCCACGACGTCTGGTGGCGCTGCGCCTGGCGGCGGTGAGCGGGTTGTTCGAGCGACATGGGCCGGAGCAGGGCGAGCGCTTGTGGCAACAGGCCCGGCAAGCCCTTGAAGAGCACCTGGAGGCTTGGTGCCGCCGTTTGCCGGGGGCGCTCAGCGCGCAGTTGCCGGGCGACCTGTTCGTCCTGCTGTTACCCGAGCAGACCGACCTGCGCGCGCTGCTGGCCGCGCTGCATGGTCAGTTGGCCGAGCCTGCCGGGGAAATGCAGATATTCATGGGGCTTTCGTCCACCGTCAGCGACTGCGGCCACTACCGTAGAGCGCTGAACGAGGCGCGCCAGGCGCTGGAGGTGGCCCAGGACCTGCGCCCGGCCAGCGGCCTGTGCGACTTCAGCGAGCTGGGCGTGTTGCGCCTGTTGCAGGGCATCGGCGATCGCACGGTCATCGACGCCTTCGTCGCCCAGACCCTCGGCCCGCTCATCGAGACCGGCCGCAAACACCCCCATACGCTGGTCCACACCCTCGACGCGCTGATCAACGAGAACGGCAATGGCCAAAGGGCTGCGCAGCGTCTCGGGCTGCATCGCAATACCATCAACCAACGCATGCAACGTATCGAACAATTGAGCGGCCTGTCGCTGGACGACCCGCTGTTTCGCATGAACGCCTCGGTGGCGCTGCTGATCTGGCGCATGACCGAAGCGAACGACAAGGAGTAACGCCTGATGAACATCATTAACGCCCGCCTGCGCGGCAAACCTGGGCTGTACCGCATCGAATTGAGCGGCGAACGCATCGCCGCCATCCATGCCCAACAGGATGTCGCCGTACCTACAGCCGACAGCGACATCGACGCCGGCCAGAACCTGGTCACCGCACCCTTCGTGGAACCGCACATTCACCTCGATGCCACGCTCACCGCTGGCGAACCGGCCTGGAACATGAGCGGCACGCTGTTCGAGGGCATCGAGCGCTGGGCCGAGCGCAAGGCCTTGACCACCCACGACGACATCAAGCGCCGCGCTACCAAGACCATCGGCATGCTGGTGGACCATGGCATCCAGCACGTACGGACCCACGTCGATGTCACCGACCCGACCTTGACCGCGCTCAAGGCCATGGTCGAAGTCCGTGAAGAAGTGCGTCACCTGGTCGACCTGCAAATCGTCGCCTTCCCCCAGGAAGGTATCGAGAGCTATGACAATGGTCGTGCGCTGATGACCGAGGCCGTGGCGCTCGGGGCCGATGTGGTCGGCGGCATTCCGCATTTCGAGAACACCCGCGACCAGGGTGTGTCGTCGATCAAGTTCCTGATGGACCTGGCTGAGCGGACCGGCTGCCTGGTGGACGTGCACTGTGACGAGACCGACGACCCGCAGTCGCGCTTCCTCGAAGTGCTTGCCGAAGAGGCGCGGGTACGCGGCATGGGCGCGCAGGTGACCGCCAGCCACACCGTGGCCATGGGCTCGTATGACAATGCCTATTGCTCCAAGTTGTTCCGCCTGCTCAAGCGTTCGGGCATCAACTTCATCTCCTGTCCAACCGAGAGCATCCACCTGCAAGGCCGTTTCGACACCTGGCCCAAGCGCCGTGGGGTGACCCGCGTGGCGGAACTGGATCGCGCCGGCATCAACGTCTGCTTCGGCCAGGACTCCATCGTCGATCCCTGGTATCCGCTGGGCAACGGCAACATCCTGCGCGTGCTCGAAGCCGGGCTGCATATCTGCCACATGCTCGGCTATGAAGACATCCAGCGCTCCCTGGACCTGATCACCGACAACAGTGCGCGCACCCTCAACCTGGGTGAGCGCTACGGGATCGAAGTCGGGCGACCGGCCAACCTGTTGGTGCTGTCGGCGCCCGACGACTACGAGATGATCCGTAGTCAAGGGCATGCACTGGTGTCGATCCGTGGCGGCAAGGTGTTGATGCGCCGCACCCCGGCGCAGGTAGAGCGTTTCGCCTGAGGTGTGGTGAGGCGTGCCCAAGCGCCTGACGTGGCGCCCAAGTGCCGAACGACGCGGCACCTGGGCACCGCAGGCGCTCAGTCGGCAAAGCCCAGGCCAGCGGACAGGTCGGTTTGCGCCGGTCGCGCACCCGCGCTCGGGTCGGGCTTGTCGCGGGCCTGCTCCATGCCCTGTTGCAGCGTGTCCTTGGCCTGCTGGGCGTTGCTCTTCAGGCTGTCGGTGACACGATCACTGGCTGCGCCGAGCAGCTGATCCTCCTTGCGTGTCGAAGGCAGCGCAGCACCCAATGCCGCGCCGAGCGCAATGCCCAGCGCCGCCAGCACCAGAGGCTGTTCCTTGAGCAAGTGCTCGACCTGGCCCTTGAGTGCACTCGCCTGGTCACCGGCAACCTGAGCCCCCTGGCGCAAGCTGTCGGCCGAACCATTGAGCGAATCCCGGGCGTCATGCCCCAGTTCGCTGGCTTTGTCGCGAAGGTCGTGGGCTTTGTCGCGCACGCTGTCGGTGGCTGCGTGCAGCGTGTCGCCGGCCTGGGCGAAAGCGCCCTTGACGCTGTTCACAGCCTCGCCGAGCTTGCCCCCCAGCCCAGGGCCGTGTTGCACCGGACCTGGGTTGAATGGGCGATTCTGATTGATGGCCAGCCACGCCAGGCCCAGTGCGGTGAGGGTAGTCGGCACCGGGTTGTTCTTCAGCGTCGTACCCAGGTTGTGGCAGAACTCGCCGCCGTTGCCCTTGGTGTAGGCCAACACCTGATCGACCAGTTGGCCTGGACTCAGCCGTTGCTCCAGAGCGTCGACCAGGTCGCTGATGCGGTCGCGTTTGGCGTTGATTTCCTGTTCCAGGGTATCGGGGCTCTTTTGCGCTTCGTGTTCGAATGACGTGCTCATGGCAGCTTCCTCTTCAGCGTGTCCTTGTCTTGCTGCATGGCGTGCAGGGTGCGGTCAGGCGCCAGGTGGGTGGGCTCGAACTGCTTCTTGCCCGCCTGCAGCATGAGGAAGCCGACGATCACCGTGATGCCTCCGACCAACAGTGCCGCGAGCCAGGGCTCGACCACCGTGGCCAGCCCATACACCGCCGCCAGCAGCAGGATGATCAACCCGGCCAACAGCACGATGGCGCCCCCGGCGACGGCCGCGGTGCCGGCCTTGAGGGTGTTGAGGTTGTGCTGCAGTTCCGCCTTGGCCAGGGCCAGTTCCTTGGTGAACAGTTCGGGCACTTCGCGCATCAGTTGGCGCAGCAGGCCACCGACGCCCAGTTGGTCATCGACATGGGGAGCGGGGCGCGGTGGGATGGGTTGGAGTGGGTCGTTGTTCATCATTCACCTCCTTTGAGCGGATCACGGTACAGCGGGGTGTCGGCGGTTGGGCTGTGTGTGCCAGGTTTCGCTGGATCGACCGGCTCGGGATCGACCGGTGTGAAGGGCGCGTGGGTCGAGACATCGCTGGAGCGGTCTGGCGTGGGCGGGGTGGAGTGATAGGGCTCGCTCGCCCCGTAGGCCGCTGGCGGGGTGGACCCGGTGGTCGCCGTGGCGTGCCGGGCGCTGGCGCCGAGAAAGCGTGACAGGCCGAAGCCGATCGCCACGCTCCCGGCCAGAAACAACCCAGGATTGTCGCGGGCCAGTCGCGAGCCTTTGTGCAGCAAGTCTTCAGCGCTCTGGTGGCGCATCTGTTCGGCGAAGCTGCCCAGGCATTCGGCGGCTTGTGCCAGGTATTGGGACAAGCCCAGGCTGTCCTTGTCTTCCAGCGCCCGGGCAGCCGACTGTGCGCCTTGCTTGAGCGAGTCAAGCTGTTCGGCGGCGGCATCGCGGTAGTGGCTGTACTGCTCGGCGCCTTGGGCCTTGGTCTCGTCGAGCAAGGCACCGGCCTCGTCGGCGATGCCGTGCAGGTGATCCCGGGTGCTGCCGGGCGGTGCTGAGCCCGGGGTGTTGCGGTCGCTGCTGTCCATGATCGTGTCCCTCGATGAGTGGATATCCGGTACGGGCCGGCTCATTCAGGTGACGGAGCAGCGAGCGGGGGAGTTCAGTTGAATGGATGATCGACGTTTACTGCACGTTCCCAACAAAACGTACGATGTTGTTCGGCGTTCAAAACATTTGGGTCGTAAGGGAGAATTGTCGCAATGTCTGGTGCGACAGGCTCACTGCAAACTGCCCCGCAGCGCCTCGATGAATACACTTTCCGCCCGGCTCATGCGCTGATCACGGTTCCACAGCAAATGGATGTCGACATCGGCGATGCCCTCATGGGGCGGCAGCTTCCACAGCAAGCCCGCCGTTACGTCATCGGCCACCACATGCTCGGGCAGGCAGCCGATACCGAAGCCTGCGATGACCAGGCGACGTACTTCCTCCAGGCTCGGTGACGAGGCCACGATACGCCCGGAAAACCCCTGCTGGTCGCGGAAGATGGTCAGCGGAGAGAGCATGCCGCCGATCTGGTCGCTGCTGAAGCTGACGAAGTTCTCTTTCTGCAAATCGCCTTCCTGGCAGCCGAACAAGCCATGGTGACGACCGCAGAAGAACGCGTACCGCTGGCGTTGGAACAACCGCTGTTCCAGACGGGTCTGCGCCTTGCGGTTCAGGCTGAGCCCGGCGGTGGCGGTCTTTTCCTGCAGTGCCGCGACGATGTCCGAGCTGCGCATCACGTCGATCTGCAACTCCACCCGCGGGTGCTGGCGATGAAAGCCGGCGAGGAACTCGTCGAGACGCTCGTTGACGATGCGGCTGATCATCAGCAGGCGCACCTTGCCCACCACTTCGTCCGCCGGGTGCTCCAACAGGCCACCGATCTGGGACATCTGCCCATACACCTCGCCAGCCAGGGCGAACAGTTGCTCACCCACCTCGGTGAGCACGAAGCGTGGCCCGCGGCGGGCGATCAATTGACGTCCAAGTTGTTCTTCGAGGCGCTTGAGCGCCTGGCTCACCGCGGGCTGAGTGAGGTGCAGGCGTGCGGCGGCGCGGCTGATGGACAGTTCCTGGCCGATGACCCGGAAGGTGCGCAGCAGGTTCCAGTCGAGGCGATCGTTGAGCAGGCGGTCGGACATGGTTGGGGCTCGATGATAAGCGTGGCTAATAGTGCGAATAATAAATAGAAAATTGACTAATCATAGCCTGGAGCCGATAAATCGTTCTTATCGAGACGGGTTTGTCTGTGCTCGAACAAGCGCCATCAGAGCGCCCAATGACCTGTCCACTCCTGCCAGAAAAACAAGCAAAGGAGCCACCATGAAGCCAGACGCTTCGTCCCAGCCGCGCCGTGCCGCTGCCGCCGCGTTCATCGGTACCATGATCGAATGGTATGACTTCTACATCTACGCCACCGCCGCCGCCTTGGTGTTCGGCGCCTTGTTCTTCCCCTCGGACGACAGCCTGTTCAGCACCATGGCGGCATTCGGCACCTTCGCTGTGGGCTTCTTCGCCCGCCCGTTGGGGGGCATCATCTTCGGCCACGTGGGCGACCGTATCGGGCGCAAGAAGTCCCTGGTCATCACCCTGCTGATGATGGGCGTGGTCACCGTGTGCATCGGCTTACTGCCGACCTACGCGCAGATCGGCGCTACCGCGCCGGTGCTGTTGATTCTCCTGCGCATCGTCCAGGGCATCGCCGTGGGCGGGGAGTGGGGTGGGGCGGTGCTGATGGCCGGTGAACACGCGCCCAAAGGCCGTCGGACCTTCTTCGCCTCGTTCGTCCAACTGGGCAGCCCGGCGGGCCTGATCCTGTCGCTGCTGGCCTTCGGCGCGGTGACCCGCCTGCCGGAAGCCGAGCTGATGAGTTGGGGCTGGCGCGTGCCGTTCCTGGCCAGCGCCTTGTTATTGCTAGTCGGCCTGGCGATCCGCCTGGGCGTCAATGAATCCCCTGAGTTCCTCGCCAGCCGCGAGGCCGCGCACAAGGCCCAGCGCCAGGAGCAGGCGCCGGTGTTCGAGGTGCTGCGCAGCGCCTGGCGTCCGCTGCTGTTGTGCATCGGGGCCAATACCCTGGGCATCGCCGGGGTCTATTTCACCAATACCTTCATGATCAGCTACACCACCCAGCAATTGCACCTGGAGCGCTCACTGATCCTCGAATGCCTGTTCTTCGTGGCGATCATCCAGTTCTGCGTCCAGCCGCTGGCCGCCTGGTGCTCGGAAAAACTCGGCGCGACACGCTTTCTGGCATGGGTGGCGGTGCTGGCAATGGCCTCGCCGTATCCGATGTTCGTCCTGGTCAGCAGCGGTGAAGGGCCGATGATCGTGCTCGGCATTGCCTTGGCAGCAGCGTGCATGGCGTCGTTCTACGCCGTGATCGCCGGTTACGTCAGCGGCATGTTCGCTACCCGCGTGCGCTACACCGCTATTTCCCTGGCCTATCAGGTGTGCGGCGCGATCGCCGGGGGCCTGACCCCGCTGATCGGTACCTGGCTCGCCCACAGCTTCGTCGGCCAGTGGTGGCCGATGGCGCTGTTCTACACGCTGATTGCCAGCATCTCGCTGGTCTGTGTGCTGGCCCTGGCGCGCCAGCATGCCCACAGTCAACGCCTGGAGCTGGCCTGATCCAGCCCCGTTCAAGGAGACCCCATCGATGTTGAAAAGCAACGGCGACCGCCTCTGGGCGAGCCTAATGGCCATGGCCGAAGTGGGCGCTACCGCCCGTGGCGGCAGCTGCCGCCTGGCGCTCAGCGACGAAGACAAGGCTGGCCGCGAGCTGTTCAGCCACTGGTGCCGCGAAGCCGGGCTCAGCCTGTCGGTGGATGCCATCGGCAACCTGTTCGCCCGCCGCGCCGGTAGCGACCCTGACGCCGCCCCGGTGATGATCGGCAGCCACCTCGACACCCAGCCCGAAGGCGGTCGTTTCGATGGTGTCTACGGCGTACTGGCCGGCCTGGAGGTGGTGCGCCGCCTCAACGACCTTGGCATCGCCACCCGCAAGCCGCTGGAAATCGCGGTGTGGACCAACGAAGAGGGTGCACGTTTCACCCCGGCCATGTTCGGCTCGGCGGTGTTCACCGGCAGCCTCGGCCTGGAGCAGGCCTTGGCGATTCGTGATGCTGATGGCATCAGTGTCGCCGACGAGCTGCAGCGCACCGGTTACGCCGGTGATCGCCCACTGGGCGGCAAGGTCGATGCCTACTTCGAGGCGCATATCGAGCAGGGCCCGATCCTCGAAGACAACGCCACGTCGATCGGTGTGGTCAGCGGCGGCCAGGCCATTCGTTGGCTCGACGTGAGCGTCGAAGGTATGGCCGCCCATGCCGGCACCACCCCGATGGCACTGCGCAAGGATGCCCTGTACGACGCTGCACAGATGATCCAGGCGGTGGAGCGACTGGCCGCCGACTTCGCCCCGCAGGGCCTGACCACGGTGGGCGAGCTGTCGATCGCCAAGTCCTCGCGCAACACCATCCCTGGCCAATTGCGCTTCACCGTGGACCTGCGCCATCACCGCGACGAGGCTATCGAGGCGATGGAGCGTGAGCTGGATCAGGCGCTGCAAACGATCGCCAGCGAGCGAGGCCTGCAGGTGCGCATCGAGCGTCATTGGGTCAGCCCGGCGACACCGTTCGATGCCGACTGCGTGGCGGCGGTGCAGCAGGCCGTCGACGGCTTGGGCTACAGTCAGCAGCGCATCGTCAGCGGAGCCGGCCACGACGCCATCCTGCTTGCCCGCTACTGCCCGACGGCCATGGTGTTCATCCCTTGCGTCGGCGGCCTGAGCCACAACGAAGCCGAAGACGTCCTGCAAGACGATGCCCGCCAGGGCGCCGATGTATTGCTCAATGCCGTGCTGGCCCGCGCTGGCCAAGTCGAACGAGGAGATGCCTGATGCGTTGCTACTTCCACCCCGAACAGCTGCTGCACCACCCGCGCAGCTACTATTCGCGCGGCGCCATGCGCACCCCCCAGGAAGTCCCGGAGCGTGCCCAGCGCCTGCTGCAGGCGGCCAAGGACCTCGGCATGGACATTCGTCAGCCCGAAGACGCCGGTCTCGCGCCGCTCAAGGCCGTACACGGCGAAGCCTACCTGACCTTCCTCGAAGAAGCCCATGCACGCTGGAAGGAAGTGCCCGAAGACTGGGGCGACGAAGTGATGTCGAACATCTTCGTGCGTGAGCCCAACGCCCTGCGCGGCAGTCTTGCCCAGGCCGGGCGCTACCTGGCCGATGGCAGTTGCCCGATTGGCGAAAACACCTGGCGGTCGGCCTACTGGTCGGCGCAGAGCGCGGTGGCCGCTGCCAAGGCGATCCTCGACGGCGAACCGGCCGCCTACGCCCTGTGTCGCCCCCCAGGTCACCATGCGCGCTTCGATGCCGCCGGTGGCTTCTGCTACCTCAACAGCGCCGCGGTGGCCGCGCAAGTGCTGCGCGGCCGTTATGGCCGGGTGGCGATTCTCGACACCGACATGCACCACGGTCAGGGTATCCAAGAGATTTTCTACGCTCGCAACGACGTGCTGTACGTCTCGACCCATGGCGACCCGACCAACTTCTATCCCGGCGTGGCGGGATACGAGGATGAGCGCGGCGTTGGGGCGGGGGAGGGTTACAACATCAACCTGCCGATGCCCCATGGCGCCAGCGAGGCCGACTTCCTGGCGCAGTTGGATGTGGCCCTGGCGGCTGTGAAGGACTTCGGCGCCGAGGTGCTGGTGCTGTCGCTGGGCTTCGACATCTACGAGCTGGATCCGCAGACCAAGGTGGCGGTGACCACAGAAGGGTTCGCCATGCTGGGCGAGCGTATTCGCGGCTTGGGCCTGCCGTGTCTGATCGTGCAGGAGGGCGGGTATCACCTGGAGAGCCTGGAGAGGAATGCGCAGGCGTTCTTTGCGCAGCCGGCGGATTGGCATCGGTAGCGTCCAGCTCTGGTCGCTTAAAGCGGACTCGAGACTTGGCCCACTGTGTGTTGATTCACTGTATGCCCGCCCTTACCAAAGAACGCGCGCACCTGGCGATAGGCTGTTTCTCTTCCGGAAGTCAGTGACTCCACCCCCTTGGCCGTACCTTCAACGGTGAAGTAATACACCTCATTGAGGCCGATGGTGGCGAGCACTGCGGACAGGTAAGGGCGTAGAAAGTCGGGTTGACGGGAGATGTAGCCACCGCTGGCTATAGCGACGTAAACAGGACGATCAGCCAGTGTGCCGACTTTGCCTTGGGCCGTGCTCAGAAACGTTTTGCCCACACGTACCACCTGGTCGAGGCGTCGGTGACGATGTACACCTCGTAGCCGGCTTCCATGGCTTCCAGGGCCGGGAAGGTCAGGCACACCTCCGTCCACAGCGCGGCCATGACCAGTTTCTTGCGGCCGGTGGCTTTCACGGCTTCGACCAGCTTGGCGTCTTATCAGCCCGCGACGAGCCAGGCGGCCGTCGTGCTTCCGCCTTTGGTGACGGCCCGAGGTTTCAAGGAATTCTTCGAGCCCCGCAGCCAACGCCTCACCGAGATGGCCGTGATCGACCAGTGGGCACTGGGTGAGCGTCCTCAATTGGACTACTCGAGCGCTGACCGCAAAGCACTGAGCGAGCGTATTCGCAATCTGTACACCTCGGATTACATCGATACCTGGCGGCGATCTTTGACGGCATTCGTCGTGACCGATTTTCAGGACCTGGACCATGGCGTGTCGGTTTTGCAACAGTTGACAGGCCCGGCTGCACCCTTGCTTCGTCTGCTCGAAACCGTGAGGGACAACACCGAGCTCCAGCCTTTGCCGATTGCTGAAGGTAAAGAGAAGCAACAGTATCGGCTCGATATCCGCCGTGCCTTCTCGGGATTGCACGCTTTGTTGGAGCCCAAAGGCACTCAACCCAGCTATTACGCTGAAACCCTGAATGCAGTGACGGCGGTTTACGACTACGCAAAAGCCGTGCAAGACAGCTCCGATCGTGGCAAGGCCGCTCTGCATGTGGTGCTCCAGCGCTTCTCGATGACCGGTTTCGATCCGATCGCCAACCTGCAAAGGGTCGCTTCTGGGCTCCCGGAGCCGCTCGATCAACAGGTCAGAAAACTTGCCGAGCAGACCGCTCGTGTACTCAATGTCGAGGCACTGCGGGAGCTGGAGCGGCGGTGGGATACCGAGGTCTACAGTTTTTTCCAGCAACGGTTGGCGGATCGGTATCCCTTCGTTGCCCACGCGCCTGATGCGTCCCTGGAGGATTTCGAAGCGTTCTTCGGCCCCAAGGGACGGTTGCGGCAGTTCCAGGACCGCTACCTTGAAGTCTTTCTCCAGGACAATCCAGAGGCGCTGGGCAATCAACAGGGCGGCTCGCTGATCCGCAGCGACGTCCTGGAGCAATTGGCAGCAGCCGAGCGGATCAGGGAAACCTTCTTCGACCAGCGAGGAAATCTGAGTGTGCAGTTCAGCATCGAGCCGATGGGGCTCAGTGGCAACCAGCGCACCAGCCTGCTGGATCTGGATGGCCAATTGGTTTCATACACCCACGGACCTCGCCAGATAAGCGGCATCATCTGGCCCAACACCCTGGGCCCTCAGGTGCGTAGCAGCCTCACGTTGCTCAGGCGAAACGGCAACAGCAATAACCTGGATTACCGGGGCCCCTGGTCCATGTTCCGACTCCTGAGTCGGGGCGCGCTCAACGGGCGCACCGCCACCAGCGTCGATCTGAGCTTCAAGGTAGGTGACGGGGTGATGCGCTATCGCCTGAATGCCGAAAAAGCCTTCAATCCAATCACCCAACAACCTTTCAAGGGTTTCATACTGCCAAGAGGCCTTCTGCAGGTGCGCTCGACTAAAGGTGACTGAAGGCACAAGCGCCTATCGTCATGGCTTCGCAGCAGGCTTGAGGCGGAAGCTGACACCCATACGATTGAAAGCATTCATGGCTGCGATGGCTGTGGTCAGGTCAACCAGGTCCTTCTCGTCGAATGTGGCCGATGCCGCTGCGTAGGCCTCGTCCGATACATGCGTCTCGCTGACCCGGGTGACCTCTTCCGACCACGCCAGCGCCGAGCGTTCTTGATCGGAGAACAGGTGCTTCGCCTCATGCCACACCGGCACCAGGACCAGCTTTTCAACAGACATGCCTCCTTTTAGAAGGTCCCGCGAATGCAGGTCGATGCAGTGCGCGCACCCATTGACCTGGGAGACCCTGAGAAATACCAGGTGAATCAGTTGCGCCGGTAAATTCGTCGCGGTGGTCACGAAGTGATGCAGGGCTCCAAGGGCTTTCGCTGCGCCAGGTGAAGCCTCGAACCAGTTCAGGCGTTGCATGATGTCTTTTCCTCTCGAGTGCGCGCTCTGATCGAGCCGTGATGGGCATATTGTGGCGGCGCGTCTTATCGATCGCTTGGAGTGACCAGTACCGTCTCGCTGCTATCGAGCACGAACACGGCCATCAGTTTTGCAGGCTTACTGTCGCTGGCATTGGCGCTCACACCGTGGAATGCACCGGGTGCCTCGTACCAGTTTTCACCTGCCTTGTAGGTGTGGGGCGGCTCACCATCGACACTGCTTCGCACTTCGCCTTCCAGTACCGTGGCGTATATGAATGCGGACTTGGGGTGTCGGTGCGCGGGGGAGGCGGCGCCTGGGGCGTAGTCGACAATCACCCCGCGCATGCTCTTGCCTGGCACGTTCGGCAGTGGTTGGTAGAAGACCACAGTGACCTTGCTGGCCGGATCTCCGGCGGCGAACACGGGAGTGATGGCCAGCGCAGTGAGCGCTAGGGTCATGAGAGTGCGGCTGAACATGGCGTTGCTCCTATGCGGGGTGGGGAAGTGCAGGGTTGCTTCACTGGCGTGCCAGCCAATCCTCGAAACGGGTGGTGCCAAGTCGCGCGCCGCAGTCAGGCGTCAGCGATCTGTCATCGAGCACGGCGCCGAAATAGCGTGCATGCACATCTGCCACGACCTTGCGCGGGTCGCCGCTCAGGCGACAGAAGCGACGCACCAGCTCATCGAGCGGCAGTGCTTCAGGTCCGGCTATTTCAAGGATGTCGTTGGCCGCTGGCGCGAGCGCGACATCGATCAGCGCCGCGACCACATCGTCCGATGCGATGGGCTGCACCAGCGCTGGCGACAGGCGGAGCTCATCACCCACTTGGCTGAGGTGGGCAATTGCAGAAACGAATTCGAAGAATTGCGTGGCGCGCAGAACGGTGTAGGGCGCTCCAGCGCGTCTGATCAGCGCTTCTTGCGCGACCTTGGCGCGAAAGTACCCGTTGTCCGGCAGGCGATCGCAACCGACGATCGACAACGCCACGTGATGCCGGACCCCAGCCGCCTGCTCGGCAGCCAGTAGATTGCGGGTGGCCGTTTCAAAGAACTCGAACACCGCCTGGTCCTCCCAGGACGGAGCGTTGGCGACATCCACTACCACGTCAGCACCGTCCATAGCCTGCGCCAGGCCTTCGCGGGTGATGCTGTTCACCCCGGTGCTCGGCGCCGCCGCGATGGCTTGGTGGCCGCGCGCTCGCAGGCCGTTGACGAGCTTAGCGCCAATCAGGCCCGTGCCTCCGATGACCACGACTTTCATTGTGGTTTCCTCGCGTGTTCGACCGCAACCGTTGCCGTCTTCAGGGACAAGCATGCTCCGCAGGCCAGGGTCGTGTCCTTGTCGACGGACTGGGTTTGTCTTCAGGCGAGCTTCAATTTCTGTCCAAACGGTTCGGCCAACGCCTGGGCACGTGCCAGCGACGAGCGGCTGCCGTATCATCGAACCGAACCGATCAATAAGCGCCTCGACTACACAGCTTGAGCGTACGCAGGGGGCATCCATCGTGCCATTTGAGTTTGATGACTACATGCTCGACGAGCAGCGCAGGGAGCTGACCCGGCACGGAGCACCCGTTGTCATCGGCCCGCAGGTGTTCGACCTGCTCGTGCACCTGGTCAGCCACCGCGAGCGGGTGATCGGTCGCGACGAACTGCTGGCGCGTGTCTGGAATGGCAAGATCGTTTCAGAGTCGACCATCACCAGTCATATCAATGCCGTGCGCAAAGCCATCGGCGACTCCGGCGAGCAACAGCGACTGCTGCGTACGGTGGCCCGCAAGGGCTATCGTTTCGTGGGACAGGTCCGTGCAGCGTCTGGCCCCCTCGAAGCGTTATCTGAGGCGGGGTACACCGTCAGCGGGCCTGCTCTGCCCGACAAACCGTCGATTACCGTTCTACCCTTTCAGAACCTCAGTGGTGACCCAGAGCAGGACTACTTCGCCGATGGCGTGGTCGAGGACGTCATTTCTGCCTTGTCACGCATCCGCTGGTTGTTCGTCATTTCGCGAAACTCCAGTTTCACCTTCAAGGGCCAGCGTGTAGACGCACAGCAGGTGGGGTTGGCACTCGGCGTGCGCTATGTGCTCGAAGGCAGCGTGCGCAAGGCGGGCAGCCGATTGCGCATTACCGGCCAACTGATCGACGCGATCACGGGCGAGCATCTGTGGGCCGAGCGTTTCGAGGGGCAAATCGATGACTTGTTCGAGCTTCAGGATCAGGTCGCGCAGAGTGTGGTCGGGGCCATCGCACCCCAGTTGGAGCGTGTCGAAATCGAAAGGGCCAGGCGCAAGCCTACCGACAGTTTGTGCGCTTATGACTACTACCTGCGAGGCATGGCGAAACTGCATCTTGGTACCCATGAAGCGATCGAACAGGCATTGCCGCTTTTCTACAACGCTATCGAGCGTGACCCGGAGTACGCTTCTGCCTACGGCATGGCGGCGTGGTGTTATTTCTGGCGCAAGCTCAATGGCTGGATGGATGATCGCGCCTCGGAAATCGCCGAAGGGATTCGACTGGCACGTATGGCGGTCGAATTAGGACGAGACGATGCGGTGGCGTTGACCCGAGGCGGACACACCCTGGGCCACCTGGCAGGCGATCTGGACGGCGGTATGGCGTTGCTCGAACGTGCGCGCCTGCTTAATCCCAACCTGGCGCCCGCGTGGTTTCTCGGCGGAATCTTGCGTGCATTGCGAGGTGAGACACAGGCCGCGATCGAAGACCTCAGACACGCTGAACGCCTGAGCCCGCTGGACCCTGAGATGTTTCGTTTGCAAGTGGGAATGGCGTTGGCGAACTTCTTCGCTGCGAAGTATGACGAAACCGTGATGTGGGCGGAAAAGGCCCTTGGGAATGTGCCCAGTCTGCTTGCCGCAGTGGCATTGCTGGCCGCCAGTCACGCGCTGAGTGGACGCCAGCAAAGTGCCCAGGTCGCGATCGCGCGCTTGCAGGAACTGGACCCTGGATTGCGAGTGTCGGCGTTGAGCCAGTGGTTGCCTATCTATCGTGATGAGGATCTTTCGAAGTTTGCCGAGGGGCTGAGGTTGGCGGGATTGCCGGAGTGAGGGACATCTTGTATGCCGGCCTGCTCCCCACACGTCACCGCGTATGTCGTGCATCGCACCGGTCTGTGTGAGGGGCAGTCGATACCACGGCTTTCTCAATAGTTCCAGAACCCCGCGACCCAGCGGAACCCTTCACCGTCGATTGCCACCCGTCCTACGGAAGGGAATGGCAAGTGCGTGGCGACGAACAGTTCGCCACTGGCGGCGGCAGCGTGCAGCAGCGCCATCCTCACCCGCACCGACTCCTCTGGGTCGTGTTCGAAACCGTTGTGCCAATCCGGGTGGTCAAAGGCCACCGGGAATAGTGCGTCGCCGGCGAAGGTCAGCCGCTCTGCGCCTGAGTTGATGTACACCACACAATGCCCTGGGGTATGGCCGCCGGTGAGGCTGGCGACCACACCGGGCGCTACTTCGCGGTGCCGGTCAAAGGTGCGGATCTTGTCGGCGTAGGTTTGCATGAACGCGTTTGCCGTGGACCGCAGCACGTTCGGTACCGGTTGCGGCATGTCTGTTTGCGAGAAGTCCGGTGCAGCCCAGAAGTCCATTTCGGTCGCGCTGACGTGGATCTTCACGTCCGCATCCAAGCGGTTCCTCACCTCGTCCACCAACAGACCGCCGATGTGATCCATGTGCAAGTGGGTGATGACGATATCGGTGATCGACTCCAGCGCGATGCCGGCTGCCGCCAGCCTTTTCGGGAACAGCCCGGCCCGTGGGAAACCAGGGAACTGGCCACCCAGCCCGGCATCCACCAGGATGACCTGTTCGCCGCTGCGCACCAGCAACACATTCAGGGCCCAGTCGAAGGTGTCCGGTCCGAGGAACATGTCCTTGAACCACGCCGCCCGGGCGGCAGGATCGGCGTTGGTCGACATGGTTTCGGTGGGCAGCGGCAGTACACCGTCACTCACCACCAGCACTTCTATGTCGCCGACTTTCAAGGCGTAGCGCGAGGGTACCAGTTCTTCGGTCAGGGTCGGGACGAGATCGTCGATTGGCATGGTCATGGTCGTTCTCCTGGTGCAAGGTCGTGCGAGGCTCACGCCACGGGAATGGATGGATCGGCAGAGGCCAGGGCGGTGGCGCGATCGGCTGCAGGTGGGTAGATCCACACGGTGTTGATCTGGGTCTTGAGCTCTTTGGCTTCGCCTTTGACCAGCTTCAACTGGCGGTCCCAGCCCTCGCTGTACACGGCGCCCCACGTGCCCAGGTCCAGGCAGGTCACGTACTTGGGCTGACGGTAGGTCGTCGGTGCCACACCCAGCAGATCGGCGGCGGCGTTGTTGCCGGCGTGGCGTCCGAGGCTGATCGCGTGCTGGCAGGACATCACCGCGAAGTTGCCGATCTCGTCGGTGGCGGCGTAGGCGACATCTCCTGCGGCAAATACATGGTCCAGGCCGCGCACCTTGAGATGGCCGTCCACATGCAGGCGGCCCTGGTGGTCGCGTGCGCTGGTCAGCTGTTCGGTCAGGGGGCTGGCGCGCATACCTGCGGTCCAAACCACGGTTTGGCTCTCGATATGTCGGCCATCAGCCAGCGTCACGCCATTGGCATCCACCGCCGTTACGCTGGTACCGACGACCCATTCGATACCCAGTTGCTGCGAGGCTTCGATGATTGAAGGTCGGATACCTTCACCCAGGGCTGCCCCGATGCGCTCGCCACGGTCAACGAGGATCACTCGGACCTTCGCCTCTGCGCCCAGTGCTGCGCGCAGTCGGGCAGGCATCTCGGTCGCGGTTTCGATGCCGGTGAAACCGCCGCCGGACACCACCACGGTATTGCGGGCGGCGCTTTCTGGGCGCTTGCCCAGCGTCATCAGGTGTTGTTCAAGACGTGCTGCCGACTCGATCTGATCCACGTCGAAGCTGTATTGGTCCAGTCCAGGCACGGGAGGACGCGCGAGCTGGCTGCCACTGGCCAGAATCAGGCGGTCGTAGCCCAGTTGCGCTTGTTGGCCAGCGTCGCCACGGTAGCTGACGGAGCGAGCCTGTTCGTCGATGCTTTCGGCGCGACCCTTGACGAAGCGCACGTCAACAGCGTCGAACAGCGCCTGGAGTGGCGCGAACATGCTGTGCACGTCGGCTTCATAGAAACGCGGACGGATGCGCAGTTCGGCCTGGGGCGCAAGCACGGTGATCTGCACGTCCTGCCGGCCATGCATATCGAGCAGGCGCGCGGCGCTCAGGGCGCTCCACAATCCGGCGAATCCTGCGCCGATAACCAGAAGTTGCTGTTTCATGTTCGTGCTCCTGACGTGAACGGTGAGGGTGCTGTACATCAGCCTTGGCGAGACGCTGTCGGGCCAGTCGTTCGCTGTAGGTCGATGTTAGGCAGGGGCAGGGACGGAAACACTTCTCCATGGGTGTGCAATGCCGTACACATGGGCGTAGCCGCGCTATACCAAGGTATCGAAAGTACCGTTCAGCGCTGCAGTACGGACTCGATGCAGTCCAGCAAATGCTGGGCCTCGAATGGTTTGGGCAGACAACTAACCACCCCGGCCATGCCTGGGGTGATGCGCGAGCGTTGGCCGGGGTGGGCGCTGATGAAGATTACCGGGATGTCGAACCCCCGTGCCTGTAGTTGCGTCAGCAGTTCGACTCCGCACATGCCTGGCATCTGAATGTCGCAGATCAGGCAGTCGGCCTGCCCCAGGCTATCGGAGGCGAGGAAATCGCTGCCGCTGCCAAAGGTGCGCGCCCGGTAGCCCGTGGCGCGTAGCAGACCATCGAGCGCAACTCGCAGGGGTTCGTCGTCGTCGACAACGGCAATCAGGGTTGCGGTGGGCTGCTTCATGCGCGATCTGCTCCTGGTGGCCGATGCCGTTGATCCAAGATACGCCGTCGCGCAAGTGGCAGAAGTATACCTAGGTATAACCGGAGCATACCTGCGTCTGGCATTGGTAGTTTCCAGTGGCCAAAGCGGTGAACCTTGCCCAACAATAGGCTAGATTGCTTACCTGCCAGCAGCACGCGGCGTCACGGCTGAAGGAGCGCAAATGGCCGTACAGAGTACCCATGGCCCGAATGAACCGGTGGTTTACATCGTCGATGACGATGCGTCCATGCGCGTCGCCTTGGACGGGCTGTTCCGTTCGGTCGGGCTGCAGGTACAGAGCTTCGCTTGCACCCAGGAGTTCGTGGACTTCCCGCGCAAGTCCGTGCCCGGTTGCCTGGTCCTGGATGTGCGTCTGCGCGGCGAAAGCGGCCTGTCGTTCCAGGCCCAGATGGAACAGGGCGGAGTGCGCATTCCGGTGGTATTCATGACCGGGCACGGTGATATCGCCATGTCGGTCAAGGCCATGAAGGCTGGCGCGATAGACTTCCTGACCAAACCGTTCCGTGACCAGGACATGCTCGACGCAGTGGCCAATGCCCTGGCCCGCGACCGCGAGCGTCTGGCCGATGAGCAGGCCGGCGGGGTATTACGCGGCGCTTTCGAGACCCTGACGCCCAGGGAGCGTCAGGTACTGGCCTTCGTGATCGCTGGCTTGATGAACAAGCAGATCGCCGCTGAGCTGAACCTCAGTGAGGTCACCGTGAAAGTGCATCGTGGGCAGATGATGAAGAAACTCGGCGCCCGCTCTGTTGCCGACCTGGTGCGCATGGCCGAGGCGCTGGGTGTCGAGCCGCTGGGTCGAACGGTCTGACGCAGTCTGTTTTCTCCCAACCCGATGAAGGGGGCCGGACCCATGTCAAGTAGACAGCAAGTGCTGTGGAACGATGGCGATCGCCTGTTTTGCAGGCTACGTCGGCCAGATGGCAAACACGTGTTGCTGATGCGACCTGCCAACGAGCAACCTGCGCCCGCCACCGTCGACCGCTTGGCGCATGAGTACGGCCTGCGCCAGCAACTCGAGAGTAGCTGGGCATTGCAGCCTCAGGCATTGGAGCGCATCAACGGCACGCTGCGCCTGGTGCTGGGCGATCCGGGTGGGCAACCGTTGTCGACTTTGCTGGTGTCGCCGCTGGGCATCGAAACCTGTCTTGAACTGGCGGTGGCAATCAGCGTTGCGGTGGGGCACCTGCACCTGGCCGGGCTGGTACACAAGGATCTCAAACCGCATCATATTCTGGTCGACTGCGACGACGGCAACGTCCGGCTGACCGGCTTTGGCCTGGCTTCGCGCTTACCCCGCGAGCGGCAAGCGCCCGAGCCGCCGGAGACCATCGCCGGCACCTTGGCCTATATGGCGCCTGAACAGACAGGGCGGATGAACCGTTCCGTAGACTCTCGCAGTGACCTTTACGCGCTGGGGGTGAGCCTGTACCAGATGCTCACCGGTTCGCTGCCTTTCAACGCCACAGATCCGATGGAGTGGGTGCACTGCCACATCGCTCGCAAACCGCTGCCACCTTGCGAACGGGTCGCCACCGTGCCGCAGCTGCTGTCCCAATTGGTGATGAAACTGCTGGCCAAGACCGCTGAAGATCGCTACCAGAGCGCCGCGGGCCTTGAGCAAGACCTGCGCCGATGCCTCGCCCAATGGCGACAGAACCGGAGCATCGCGGCCTTCAGCCTGGATGAACAAGGCACCGCCGACCGCCTGTTGATTCCGGAAAAGCTATATGGCCGTGAGCACGAAGTGCAGATTCTCGAGGAGGCCTTTACCCGCATGGTGCGCAGCAGCGTGCCGGAACTGGTACTGGTCAGTGGCTACTCGGGCATCGGCAAGTCCTCCGTGGTCAACGAGTTGCACAAGGTGCTAGTACCGCCCAGAGGGCTATTCGCCAGCGGTAAGTTCGATCAGTACAAGCGCGATATTCCTTACTCCACGTTGGTGCAGGCGTTTCAGGGGCTGGTGCGCACGTTGCTGGGAAAAAGCAGTGAGGTGCTGGCCGGATGGCGCACTGCCTTGCAGACGGCGTGCGGGCCCAACGCAAGACTGATGACCGACCTGATTCCGGAACTGCGGCTGATCATCGGCGAGCCGGCGCCGGTGCCGGAACTGGATCCGCAACAGGCGCAGCGGCGGTTCTTGCTGGTATTGCGGCGCTTTATCTCGGTGTTCGCCCGCGCCGAGCATCCGCTTGCCCTGTTTCTGGACGACTTGCAGTGGCTCGATGCGGCGACCCTCGATCTGCTGGAGGAACTGCTCACTCATCCGGAGCTGCGCTACATCATGGTGGTAGGGGCCTATCGCGATAACGAGGTCGATGCCCTCCACCCGTTGACTGCCAGGCTGCAGGCGATTCGCAGGGCTGGCGCGCCCGTGCGTGAAGTTCGCCTTGTGCCCCTGGCCCGTCCGCATATCGAACAACTGATAGCCGAGTCGCTGCATTGCCCGGCGCCCAGCGTGATGGGCCTGGCCAAGCTGGTCCAGGACAAGACCGCTGGTAATCCGTTCTTCATCATCCAGTTTCTTCACGCCCTGGCCGAGGAGTCGCTTCTGGCGTACGACCACGTGGCGCGGCGCTGGCAGTGGGATTCCCAGCGTATCCATGCCAAGGGTTATACGGATAATGTGGTGGATCTGATGGTTGGCAAACTGGCCCGTCTGCCGTTGGCAACCCGTCAGGCACTTCAGCACCTGGCCTGTTTGGGCAACGTGGCGGATGCGCAGACGCTCGCTCTGGTTCTCGATCTGCCGATGGAGCGAGTCCAGGCGACTCTCTGGGCGGCGATTCGACTGGAACTGGTGGTACACCAGGACGGCACCTGCGCGTTCGTTCATGACCGCATCCATGAGGCCGCCTATTCGCTGATCGCCGACCGCGACCGCGCTGCCATGCACCTGCGCATCGGTCGCTTGCTGGCCGATCACGTGTCGGCCCAGCACCGCGATGAAGCCATTTTCGAGATCGTCGGACAGCTCAACCGCGGCGCGACCCTGATCGATGCTCGCAGTGAGCGCGAACGGCTGGCCGAGCTCAACCTGTTGGCCGGGCGTCGAGCCAAGGCCGCATCGGCATACGAATCGGCCTTGAGCTACCTGAGGGTGGGCGAGCGATTGCTGGAAGGGCGGTGTGCCGCTTCCATGCACGAGTTGAGCTTTGCCCTGGCGCTCAACCTGGCGGAATGCGAGTTTCTCACCGGTCAGCTCAGGCTCGCGGATGAGCGCCTGATTGACCTGGCGTTGCGCGCCAGGACCACGGCTGAAGGCGTTGCGGTGGCGTGCCTGCATATGGATGTGTGCCTGATGCTCGATCGCAGCGACCGTGCGGTGGCGGTTTGCCTGGCGTGGTTGCGCCAAGTGGGTATTCACTGGATCGCGCAGCCGAGCGACGACCAGGTACGGGGCGAATATGACCAGATCGCGGTGCGGGTCGGCAGGCGCAGCATCGAGCAGTTGATCGACCTGCCGCTGATGCAGGACACGACCTCCCTGGCCATCCTGGACGTCTTGTGCAAACTGTTCGCACCGGCCCTGCAAACCAATGCCAACCTGGCCTGCCTGACCATCTGCAAAGCCGTGAGCTTGAGCCTTGAACATGGCAATTGTGATGCATCTTGCATGCTCTACGCCAATGTCGGACGCGTGTCCCGGCGCTATGGCGATTACCAGACCGGTTATCGTTTCGGGCGTCTTGCTTGCGAGCTGGTCGAACAGCGGGGGTTGCAACGTTTCGAGGCCAACACGTTCTTGTGTTTCTCGATGTTCGTGGTGCGCTGGATGCGGCCGGTCAGCGAGTGCCGCGAGTTGCTGCGGCGGGCCTTCGTCGCGGCCAACAGGGTCGGTGACCTGCCGTACGCCGCTTATGTCGGCAATGGGCTGATCTCTGATCGGCTGTTCATTGGCGAGCCACTGGGCGGCATGCAGACCGAGGCCGAGCAAGGCCTGGCCTACGCCGAAAAGGTGCATTTCGGGCTGGTGATCGATTTCATGAACACGCAGTTGGCGCTGATCCGGACGTTGCGGGGGCAAACGCCATCGTTCGGTTGCCTGGATGATGAACACTTCAGCGAGGCGCGTTTCGAGCAGCACCTTGACGCTGCCCCGGACTTGGCTCTGGCGGCCGGCAAGTACTGGGTTCGCAAGTTGCAGGCGCGCTACCTGGCAGGTGACTATGCCGCTGCCTCAGCTTGCGCTGCCCGGGCCAAGGCACTGACCTGGGTGATCGCCTCCTTTTTCGAGGAGGCGGAGTATCACTTCTTTGCCGCACTGACGCTGGCGGCTGGGGAGGGCGTTGATCAAGCCACCTTGCAGGCATTGGCCGAACACCACGAGATGTTGGCGATCTGGGCCGGCCAGTGCGCGGAAACCTTTGCCAGCCGACAGGTCCTGCTGGAGGCAGAGATCGCGCGGCTGCAGGGACGCCTGGTCGACGCTGAGCACCTCTATGAGCAGGCTATCCAGCTCGCGCGTGATAGCGGCTTCGTGCATGTCGAGGCACTGGCCAATGAGTTGGCATCGCGCTTCTACGGCAGCCGCGGACTGGCCCGGATTGCGCGGGTCTACCTTCGTGACGCACGCTATGGCTACCTGCGCTGGGGTGCCGATGGCAAGGTGCGCCAGTTGGACAGTCGCCATCGTAACCTGCGCAGTGTCGAACCGGAGCCTGGCCCCACCGCGACCATCGCCACCCCGGTCGAGCACTTGGACCTGGTAACAGTACTCAAGGTGTCCCAAGCCGTCTCTGGCGAAGTCGACCTGCAGAAGCTGATCACCCAAGTGCTGCTCACTGCCATCGAGCAAGCCGGAGCCGAAAGAGGCGTGCTGGTGCGCGTCCGAGGGGGGGAGGCGCTTATCGTCGCGCAGGCAGGTGTGGGGGAGTGCGAGGTGGTGCTCTGCAGCAAACCGGTGAGCAACACGCTGTTGGCCGAATCCGTGCTCTACCAGGTACTGCGTACGGGGGACAGCCTCTGTCTGGACGACGCCATTGGCGAAGCTGCGTTCATGGCCGATGATTACATCCGCCGCTGCAGCGCCCGGTCGCTGCTATGCCTGCCGCTCAGTCATCAGGCGCGGGTGATCGGGGCGCTGTATCTGGAGAACAATCTCAGCGCCGGTGTGTTCGATCCTGGAAGGATTGCCGTATTGCGTCTGGTGGCATCACAGGCGGCTATCTCGCTCGAAAACGCCAGGCTGTATCACGAGGTGGCGCAACGGGAGGCGAAGAACCGACAGGTACAGGCCGAGCTTGCCCATGCCAACCGTGTCGCGACCATGGGCCAACTTGCCGCTTCGATCGCCCATGAAATCAATCAGCCAATTGCCGCTACGGTCACCAATGCCAATGCCGCCATTCGCTGGTTGAACGCGCAGCCACCGGTGCTGGATGAAGTGGGCCTGGGCCTGGGACGAATCATCAACGATGCCAACCGCGCGGCTCAGGTTCTGGGCCGTATTCGTGAGCTGATTCGCAAAGCTCCGCCGCAAAAACAGGTAGTGGACGTCAACGCCGTGGTGCTGGAGATGGTCGACTTCATCCGTGGCGAGGCGATCAGGGCCGGGGCTCAGGTGCAGACCCTGCTCGCCGACGGAATGCCGCAGGTCCTCGCTGACCGCGTGGAGTTGCAGCAGGTGCTGCTGAATCTGATCCTCAATGCGCTGGAAGCAATGTCAGAGGTGGAAGGTGCTCGTACGCTGCAGATAAGCACGGCCATCGACCAGGAGGGTGTACGGGTAACGGTGGTGGACAGCGGGCCTGGATTCGTAGCGGCAAACGTAGAGCAGGTTTTCGAGCCGTTTTACACCACCAAGGCGGCAGGACTGGGCATGGGGCTGTCGATCTGCCGCTCGATCATCGACAGCCACGGCGGGCGTTTTTGGGCCAGCGCCGGGCACAGCCCCGGCGCTGAAGTGCAGTTCACCTTGCCGGTGCTTAGCGAAGCGGGTGCGTGAAGGCCCGTTCAGCGCGGCACACGACTGCCTACTGCGCCGCGGGTGGGAAGTCGATCTCGGTCGCGGCGATATTGTTCAGGTAGTTGGTCAGGGTCAGCAGTGTCGTCTGCGCCACCACCTCGATGATCTTGCCATCGGTAAGGCCGGCTTGGCGCGCTGCAGCGATCTGATCGTCGCTCAACTGGCCGCGGCTTTCGGTGATTTGATGGGCCAGCGCTGCGATCGCGCTGAGTGTGCCGTTTCGGGCCTGTGCGATGGCCTCATCGCTCAGACCCGCCTTGGCGCCGAAAAAGGTGTGGGCAGCCAGGCAATAATCGCAACCGTTGATTTGCGAGGTAGCGAGTGCGACGACCTCGCGTTCGGCGGCGCTCAGTGAAATCTTGCCCAGGGCCTGGGCGAGGCCCAGGTAAGCGTTGAGTGCAGCCGGGGAGTGGGCCAGGGTCTTGAAGGTGTTGGGAATGAAGCCCAGGCCTTTCTGGATGCCTTCGAGGGCAGCGCGCGAGCCAGCAGGGGCTTGGTCGAGAGAGAGTGCGTCGATACGAGTCATGGTGGTTCTCCAAAGGTTGATTCAATCGGCTTGTCGTTCAAGCTTGGAGCCCATTCTAGGGAGACGGTCTTCTCTTTCGGATCCAGATCGTCGATTCTATGCAACAGATCGTCTAAATCTGAGCGCGCTATGGATCGATTATCGACATTGCTCAACCACTTCAATCTGCACGCCTCCACGTTCCATGCAGGCGGGTTCTGTGGCACCAGCGAGCTTTACGGGCAGCACAGCGTGGGCCACGCCCATTTGCTCCGCGCTGGCCGCCTGGTCTTCAAGGACAAACATGGTCAGCTCATCGAACTGAACGAGCCCAGCGTGATTCTGGCGGTGCGTCCACAGGAGCATCGGTTGCTGGCCGCAGAAGCCGATCAAGCGCAGTTGGTGTGTGCAACCTTGCAGTTCGAGGGCGGTGCCAACAACCCGCTGACCTTGGCCCTGCCGGACTTCATCATCAAGCCTCTGCGCGAGTTGCCCGGTCTCATGGGCACCCTCGACTGGCTGTTCGAAGAAGCCTCGGGCGACGAATGCGGCAGGGAGGTCATGCTCAATCGGCTGTTCGAACTGATGGTGATTCAGCTGCTTCGCCACCTTATCGCCAGCCGTAGCATTGCCTCGGGGATGATGGCCGGCCTGGCCAACGCCCAGCTCTCCCGGGCGCTAGTCAGCATCCACGACGAACCTCGGCGCAATTGGTCGGTAGCGCAGTTGGCCGATCGCTCCGGGATGTCGCGCGCAAGCTTCGCCGCGCACTTCCGCCAGACCGTGGGGATGACACCGGCGGACTATCTGGCGAACTGGCGGATCAGTCTGACTCAGAAACGCCTGCGCGAAGGCCGACCGATCGCCCTGATCGCCGATGAGGTCGGTTATGAAAGCCCCTCTGCATTGGCCCGCACCTTTCGCCGCAAGGTGGGCACAAGCCCAAGGGAATGGCTGCAGCACAACCGCCTGAAGGAATGAGCGGGGCCCGACATCCTCGCCACGCTCTTCAGATTCCCTTCAGATTGACCCTCGATACTCCCCCCATCGAACCCAGCGGGGGGACTCCCATGACCCAACTTCCCTGGAGCAGCCTGCTCCCACTGCCCATCGGCTGCCATGCCGACCATCACGCCCAGCTGTCTTTGGTGCTGGAGCAGGATGCCGGCCGTGTCGAGCTGGAAGGTTTCATCCATGCCTGTTTCGCTGCGGTGCACCATGCCGATGTGCACCACTACCTGCCGGAGCTGCTGTCGCTGCATGACAGCCATGGGCGCTTGATCGCGGCGGCGGGCATGCGTCTGGCCGGCAACAATGCCTTGTTTCTCGAGCACTACTTGGACGAGCCATTGGAAAGCGCGGTTTCCCGCCTGACCGGTGGAGTCCACGCGCGTGAAGGCATGGTCGAAGTCGGCAACCTGGCGTCGCTCAGTGCCGGGAGTGCGCGAATCATGATCATCGCGGTCACCTGGCTGCTCGCCTCGCGGGGCTTGCAATGGGTGGCGTTCACCGGTGCTGCCACATTGCTCAACAGCTTCCAGCGCCTGGGCCTGGAGCCCGTCGTACTGGCAGAGGCCGACCCCGAGCGCCTGAACGGGGAGCGCGCGCAGTGGGGCACGTACTACAGCCAGCACCCACAGGTGTTTGCCGGCAACATCCAGCAGGGTTTTCAACGCCTGAGTGCGGCAGGGGTGTTCCAGCGCCTGGGATTGCCATTGGTCGACCAGGAAACGGGGCATGCCGCATGAGCGCGAGCGGTCGTGCGGTGGGATAATCTCGATGCTTTACTCAAGGCCATCAGGTAATAACAGGATTGAACATGCGGCTGCTGCTGGTTGAGGACGATACCGCCTTGGGCGAGGGGATCTGTGATGGGTTGCGTCAGGAGGGCTACACCCTCGACTGGTTGCGCGACGGAGTGAGCGGGCTACATGCCCTGCAACATGAGGCATTCGACCTGGCGATTCTCGACCTAGGTTTGCCGCGCATGGATGGCATCGAGCTGCTGCGCCGCCTGCGCGCCGGGGGCGACAGCCTGCCGGTGCTGATCCTCACTGCACGCGATGCCACCGAAGACCGTATCACCGGTCTGGATGCCGGGGCCGACGACTATCTGGTCAAGCCATTCGACCTCGACGAGCTCAAGGCGCGCCTGCGTGCCTTGCTCAGGCGCAGTGCCGGCCGGGCCAAGCTGGTCATCGAGCATGCCGGCGTGAGCCTCGACCCCAGCACGCAACAAGTCCATTACAACGGCGTCCCGGTGGTGTTGACGCCAAAGGAGTACGTGCTGTTGCACGAGCTGCTGGCGCAGCCTGGCAAGGTATTCACCCGCGACCGTCTGACCCAATTGCTGTACGGCTGGGATGAGGAGCCGGAAAGCAACACCCTGGAGGTGAATATCTATCACCTGCGCAAGAAACTGTTCAACGGCCTGATCCGCACCGTGCGCGGTATCGGCTACCTGGTCGAGGGCAAGGCATGAGTTCGCTGCGCCAGCGCACGTTGTGGCGGGTGATGCTGCTGCTGTTGTTGGGGACCGGTCTGCTGGCGCTCTACAACTTCCACGACAGCCGTCACGAGATCAACGAGGTCTATGACGCGCATCTGGCCCAGAATGCGCGTCTGTTGCAAGGCGTGATGAGCCTGCCGGTGCAGGAGGGCAACCGCGAGCAATTGTATAAAGCGTTCAACGAGGCGCTGAGCCGGGCCGGTCGGCACCGGGTGGGCCATCCGTACGAAAGCAAGCTGGCGTTCCAGATCTGGGATGATCGGGGCGGTTTGCTAGTCCACACCCCTAGTGCACCGGCGTTGGGAACGCCGCCTTCGGCGCCTGGCTTTGCCGATTTTGTGCTGGGTGGCGACCGCTGGCGCGGGTTCGTTCTGCCGGTACCGGAAAAGCACTGGGTCATCTGGGTTGGCGAGCGCAACGATGTGCGCTATGACCTGATCGACCGTATCGTACGCCATACTTTGATGCCATTTCTGCTCGGCAGCCTGGCCCTGGCCCTGCTGGTATGGGCAGCGATCGGTTGGGGGCTGCGGCCCTTGCAGAACATGGCCAACGTGATCCGCGCACGGCATGCCGAATCGCTCGAGCCGCTGCAACTGGTACCGCTGCCGTCGGAGCTAGAGCCCATGCAGGCGTCCATCAACCGCTTGCTGGCGCAGATCAAGGATCTGCTGCGTCGCGAGCACCGCTTCATCGCCGATGCGGCCCACGAAATGCGCACCCCGCTGGCCATCCTCCGGCTGCACGCGCAGAACGCCCAGGCCGCGAACAACGAGGCTGAGCGGCAAAAGGCCCTGGGCTTCCTGATCGGCGGTGTCGACCGGCTGACACGGGTGGTCAATCAGTTGCTGACATTGGCCCGCGTCGAGCCACGTCTGGGCCAACGTGCCACCACCGCGGTCGACCTCGGCGAAGTGGTGACCGACATCCTGGCCGAGCTCACGCCCTGGATTCTGGACCGAGGCCTCGAGCCTTCGCTGGTCATCGACGAAGCCGATCATCACCTGGCCGTCGATGCCGGGGTATTGGGTATCGCCTTGCAGAATCTGGTCGCCAATGCCGTCGAGCATTCGCCCCCGGGCGGGCGCGTCACGGTATCGCTCAGGCGTCGGGCGACTGCTTTCGAGCTGGTCGTCGAGGACGAAGGCCCAGGCCTGGACGAAGAGAGCCGGCAGCGGGTGTTCGAACGCTTCTACAGTCGCAATAGTCCCAACGGGGCGGGGCTGGGGCTTTCCATCGTGGCCACCATCATCGACCGTCTCGGCGGTCAGGTGCAGTTGGACAACCGTGATAGCGGCGGTCTGGCGGCTACGTTGTCGATTCCCGTCTCCTGAGGCAGACAGGTAGCGCCGTCCAGCGCAAGCACAGGAAAAATATGCTCAGGTCCCAGGTAAATCCTCGCGCCAGCGCCCCTGCACAAGCATCCTGCGCAAGGTAAAGTGGCGAAAAGATCCCCACGGCGCGGTTAGCGGCGCCACAGAGGTGCCCATGGCTTCCTATACCCTGCGTCAACTCAAGTATTTCGTCACCACGGTCGAGGCCGGTAGCGTCGCCGAGGCCTCGCGCCAGCTGTACATCGCCCAGCCGTCGATTTCCACGGCGATCAAGAGCCTGGAAGAAAGCTTCGGCGTGCAGTTGTTCATTCGTCATCACGCCCAGGGCGTGTCGCTGACGCCGAGCGGCAAGCGCTTCTACGCCAAGACCCGGGCGCTGTTGCAGATGGCCCATGAGTTCGAGCAGAACGCCCTGGCCGACAACGACACCGTGGCCGGGCAGATCGACATCGGTTGCTTCGAGACCGTGGCGCCGCTCTACCTGCCGCGGCTGATCGCCGGATTTCGTGAGCGCTATCCGGGCGTCGACATCCGTCTGCGCGATGGTGAGCAGCAGGAGCTGATCCAGGGCCTGACGGCGGGCAGCTTCGACTTGGCGTTCCTGTATGACCACGACCTTGACGGCACCATCGAGACCGAGCCGCTGATGCCGCCGCAAAAGCCCTATGTGCTGCTGCCGGAAAAGCATCGCTTCGCCAGCCAGGCCCAGGTCTCGCTGCGCGACCTGTGCCCGGAGCCGATGATCCTGCTGGACGTGGCGCCCAGCCGTACGTACTTCGTCAGCCTGTTCAACGAACTGGGATTGACGCCGAACATCGTCTTCAGTTCGCCGTCGATCGAGATGGTGCGCGGGATGGTCGGGCAGGGGTTCGGTTTCTCGCTGCTGGTGACTCGGCCCCATTCGCCGTTCACCTACGACGGCCAGCGCCTGGCGATGGTCGACATCGCCGAACCGGTGGCATTGTCGGGGCTGGCAGCGGCACATTTGAAGCGAGTACAACTGACCAAGCCGGCGCAGTTGTTCGTCGAGTTCTGCCGGGAAGAGTTGGCGAAGCTGTGACAGCTTCGCCGGGGTCTACTGCGAACAGGGGCGCCAAGCGCCCCGAGCGCACCGGTCGTTACGCCTGATCCGGCACTACCGCGATCACATCGATCTCCATCAGCCACTCAGGCTGGGCCAACCCGGCTACCACCAGGCCGGTGGAAATCGGGAACACCCCCTTGAGCCACTTGCCGACTTCCTTGTACACCGGCTCGCGGAAGCGCGGGTCGGTGATGTAGGTGGTGGTCTTGACGATGTGCGACAGGTCCGAGCCGGCTTCCTCGAGCAACTGCTTGACGTTCTTCATGGCCTGCTCGGCCTGCGCCCGAGGATCACCCAGGCCGACCAGCCGGCCTTCGAAGTCGGTACCGACCTGGCCACGTACATAGATGGTGTTACCGGCCCGCACGGCCTGGCACAGGTCGTTGTCCAGGGTCTGGTTGGGGTAGGTTTCCTTGGTATTGAACATGCGGATGCGAGTGTGGGTAGGCATCAGTGGGCTCCGAGGGTGCTGACGTTGCGGGTCGTGGTGGCTGGTTGCTCTGCGGCGCGCTGGTCGCGGTCGCGGTAGGCCAGGTAGGTACGTTGGGTGGCGATGTGGCCGGCGACGTGCTTGGCGTCGTGCCATACCCCCCAGATGAACGACGAGCCACGGCGCGACAGCCACGGCAGGCCGAGGAAATACACGCCGGGCTCTTTGGCCACGCCGCGTTGATGCTGCGGCTTGCCGTTGGCGTCGAAGGTGTCGACCTGCAGCCAACTGAAGTCGACGCCATAGCCGGTGGCCCAGATGATGCTGGTGACACCCGCCTTGGCCAGGTCCAGTTCGAGCAGCGGGTTGCTGACGCACTCCGGGTCGGGCAGGCGTTTGCGGGCTTCGGGCTCTTCCGGCAGGTCCAGGCCGTTGCGCTCGATGTAGGCATCGGCGGCATCGAGCAGAGCCAGGTAGTTGTCGTCGCCGCGGTTGAGGTTATCGGCCAGGTTGTTCTGGAACCGCGCCACGCCGTTGTCGAAGGAGTCGGTCAGGCCGACCAGGGTCATGCCCTGATGGGCGAGAGCGCGGAAGTCCACGGTGTGGCCACCACGGGCGCCGGAGACGGCGATGGTCACGTGCTCGCGGCCGGGCTTAGCGATTTCCGCATCCCACTCGCCGAGCACCCCCAGCCACCAGCAGAAATCACGGTTGCGATAGCTGCGCGGCGGGCGGTCGTGGGCGCCGACCGACAGGTACACCTGGCGACCGGCGCGCATCAGTTCTTCGGCGATCTGTACGCCGGAGGAGCCGGCGCCGACTACCAGCACTGCGCCTTCGGGCAGTTGCTCGGGATTGAAGTAGGCGGCGGAGTGGATCTGGTGCAGGTTGGCGTCTTTCGGCGCGATGGCAGGAATGACCGGTTTCTGGAACGGACCGGTGGCCGCCACCACACGGTTGGCGCGAATCACGCCTTCGTTGGTCTCGATGATGAAGCCAGGGCGGTCGCTATTGCGCACCACTTTCTTGACTTCGATGCCGGTGCGCACCGGCAGGTTGTAGGTGCGCACGTACCGTTCGAAGTAGTCGGCGACCTGGTCTTTGCCGGCGAAGGCGTCGTCGTCGAGGTCGAATTCCAGGCCCGGGAAGCGGTCATGCCAGACCGGACCATTGGCCACCAGCGAATCCCAGCGGCCGGTACGCCAGGCTTCGGCGATGCGGTTGCGCTCCAGTACCAGGTGCGGTACGCCAAGCTTGCTCAGGTGTTCGCTCATGGCCACGCCGGCCTGGCCGGCGCCGACTACGAGGGTGTCGATTTCGATGTTGTTCAGTGTCATTTCCGAGCCCTTGTTCAGGCGGTTGTTGTCAGGTCGGTTCGATGGACCGCCGTTGCCTGGGGCCAGACTAGGGAGGGGCGCAAGATCGCGAAAATAGTATTTAGCTGGGGCTTGCCGATAAATTGCCGAAGGGTGCCGGGGTCAAGGCTCGGCGCCAGAATCGGCAGGGCTTTGCCGGGGCCTTAGGTTTTTCCTTGGCAATGCCGAGGAAAATGTTGGTTTCGTCCCTGACGGGGCTTGCAGAGAATCCTGTTGAACCCGAACAGGAGCTGCACCATGACTTTCTCCATCATTGGCCGCTGCCAGGAAACTGGCCAGGTCGGCATCGCCATCAGTTCGTCGAGCATCGCCGTTGGGGCACGCTGCCCATGGGTGCGGGCCGGCGTGGGGGCCGTATCGACTCAGAACATCACCTTGCCGGCGCTCGGCCCGCAGATCCTCGATGCCCTCGAGCGTGACCAGATGCCGCCGGCAGCGGCATTGGACAAGGTGCTCAGCGCCAACGGCTGGAGCGAATACCGGCAGGTGACGGTGATCGACAACCAAGGCCAGGTGGCGCTGTTCACCGGCAAAGAAGCGCTCGGCGTGCACAACGCTGTGGCTGGCGAGCAATGTGCAGCGGCGGGTAACCTGCTGGCGTCGCAGGCGGTGATCGAAGCCATGGTCGCTGCCTTCGAGCAAGCCGGTGGCCACCTCGCGGACCGCTTGCTGGCGGCGATGCATGCAGCCATGGCGGCCGGGGGCGAGGCAGGGCCTGTGCATTCGGCAGCCCTGAAGGTCGCTGGCGAGCACACCTGGCCGTTGGTCGACCTGCGCGTCGACTGGGCCGAGCACGACCCGATCGGCGAACTCGACCGCCTTTGGCAGGCTTACCGACCACAGATGCAGGACTACGTGACCCGCGCCCTGAACCCCACCGCAGCGCCAAGCTACGGGGTACCGGGCGATGAGTGAAGTGTCCAGCCGTGCGCTGCTCGAGCGCCTGGTGGGCTTTGCCACGGTCAGCCGCGACTCCAATCTCGAACTGATCGGGTTCATCCGTGACTACCTGGCCGGGCTGGGTGTGCAAAGCGAGTTGTTTCTCAACGACGCAGGCACCAAGGCCAATCTGTACGCCACCATCGGTCCAGACGACCGAGGCGGCGTGGTGCTCTCCGGCCACACTGACGTGGTGCCGGTGGACGGCCAGGCATGGACGGTCGACCCGTTTCGCCTTACCGAGCGCGAAGGCCGTCTGTACGGTCGTGGAACCGCCGACATGAAAGGCTACATCGCTTCGGTATTGGCGGCGGTTCCGGCGTTTCTGGCCGAGCCGCTGACCATGCCGGTGCACCTGGCCTTCTCCTATGACGAGGAAGTCGGTTGCCTGGGCGTGCGCTCGATGCTTGAAGCCTTGCAACAGCGCCCGCACAAACCACGGCTGTGCCTGATCGGCGAGCCGACCGAGCTCAAGCCGGTGCTCGGCCACAAGGGCAAGCTGGCCATGCGCTGCCAAGTGCACGGCGCGGCCTGTCATTCGGCCTACGCGCCCTATGGTGTCAATGCGATCGAATATGCCGCCCGGTTGATCGGCAAGCTTGGCCAGATCGGTGACGAGTTGGCCCTGCCTGCGCATCACGACGAGCGTTTCGACCCACCGTTCTCGACCGTGCAGACCGGAGTGATCAAGGGCGGTCGGGCACTGAACATCGTGCCCGAGGAGTGCGAGTTCGACTTCGAGGTGCGTGCCTTGCCCGGTTTCGAGGCGCAGCGCGTGGCCGATCAATTGCAGACATACGCCGAGACGGAACTGCTGCCGCGCATGCGGGCAGTCAATGCCGCCAGCGATATCCGCCTGCGACCGCTGAGTGCGTATCCGGGGCTGGCGACTACCGCAGACAGCGAGGCGGCGCGGCTGGTGGCGTTGCTCAGCGGCTCCGATGCGTTTGGCACGGTGGCCTTCGGTACCGAGGGCGGGTTGTTCGACCAGGCCGGCATTCCCACGGTGGTCTGCGGGCCGGGGAGCATGGACCAGGGGCACAAGCCGGACGAGTTCGTCAGCATCGCGCAACTGCACGGCTGCGATGCGATGTTGCAGCGTCTGGCCGTGTATCTGCGTCAGGCGTAAGCGAGGCGGCCTTCACGAGGCGCAACGAGAAGGCCGCCGGCACGTGCAGGTTCACCCTATCGGGTGATTTTCCAGGACACGGACTCATGGGAACATCCCCTTAACAGAGCAACGATGTCGCCTCATGCCAGGCAGTCATTTCAGGTGGATGCAGACGTGAACAGTGCGCAACTCACTTCGATGCAGTGGTACGAGACGATGGCCAAGGTGACCGCGGCCATCGGCGCATCGGGCTTCGCTGCAGCATTGATCGAGGCATTGGCGAGCATCGGTCCGGTGAAGGCCACCACGGTGTATCTCTACCCGCATCAAGGCTTGCCGTCGGCCTGGTTCGAGTGCGACGGGGCCGGGCCCTGGGCGCCGGAAGGCAACGTACGGCGCTACCTGTCGGGCTTCTACCTGCTCGACCCTTTCTACGAAGCCAGCATCGAGGGCGTGCCGTCGGGCTGTTATGCGTTGGACCAGGTGGCCCCTGATCACTTCAAGCTCAGCGAGTACTACCTGGCGTTCTACCGCCATTCGTACCTCGAAGACGAGATCAACTACATCCTGCAGCTCGACAACGGCTTGAGCCTGGCGGTTTCCCTGGCCTTCACCGACGAACTCGATGACGACACCCGAGCCCGCTTCACGTGCATCAGCCCTTGGGTGTTGGCTGTGCTGGCCAAGCACTTCGACGGTTATCAGGGCCGCGGTGGGCGGATCGAAACAGGTTGGGAACAACGGGTCCACGCCGCGCTGAGCAACTTCGGCTCGTCCTTGCTCACCGAGCGTGAGTGCCGCATCGCCCAACTCATCCTGCGCGGCCACTCGACCCGCTCGTTGGCCGAGCGCCTGGGCGTCTCGGAAGACACCATCAAGTCCCACCGCAAGAATGTCTACGCCAAGTTGGACATCGGCACGCAGTCGGAACTGTTCTCGCTGTTCATCGACGCACTGGCCAACGCTCAGGGCGTGCTGGGCCGAGATCCGCTGGAAAGCTACATGGGCAAGCTGCGCTGAGCGCAGTTGCCTCGCTCCACCCCATACCAACAAGGAACACCCGCCATGAATGCGCCTTTCGTACCGCAACGCCAGACCCGTGACTATCAGGCCAGCGACGCCGCCCACCACATCCATGCCTTCCTCGACCAGAAGGCGCTCAACGCCGAAGGTCCACGGGTGATGGTCGGTGGTGAGCGGCTGCATCTGTGGGACAGCGAGGGCAAGCGCTACCTGGACGGCATGTCGGGGCTGTGGTGTACCCAGCTCGGTTACGGGCGCAAGGACCTGACCGCCGCCGCTGCCGCGCAGATGGACCAGTTGGCTTACTACAACATGTTCTTCCACACCACCCACCCGGCGGTGATCGAACTGTCCGAACTGCTGTTCAGCCTGCTACCGGGTCACTACAGCCACGCGATCTACACCAACTCAGGCTCCGAGGCCAACGAGGTGCTGATCCGCACCGTCCGCCGCTACTGGCAGGTGGTTGGCCTGCCGAGCAAGAAGATCATGATCGGTCGCTGGAACGGCTACCACGGCTCGACCCTGGCCGCCACGGCGTTGGGCGGCATGAAGTTCATGCACGAGATGGGCGGTATGATTCCGGATGTGGCACACATCGACGAACCCTACTGGTACGCCGCTGGCGGCGAGCTGTCGCCGGCCGAGTTCGGCCGCCGCTGTGCCCTGCAGCTGGAGGAAAAGATCCTCGAACTGGGCGCCGAGAACGTTGCCGGCTTCATCGCCGAGCCGTTCCAGGGTGCGGGCGGCATGATCTTCCCGCCAGAGAGCTACTGGCCGGAGATTCAGCGGATCTGCCGCCAGTACGATGTGCTGCTATGCGCCGATGAAGTGATCGGGGGTTTTGGCCGTACTGGCGAGTGGTTCGCCCATGAGTACTTTGGTTTCGAGCCCGACACCTTGTCGATCGCCAAGGGTCTGACCTCGGGTTATGTGCCCATGGGTGGCCTGGTGCTGAGCAAGCGCATCGCCGAGGCGCTGGTGGAGCAGGGAGGAGTGTTCGCCCACGGCCTGACCTACTCCGGTCACCCGGTGGCGGCGGCGGTGGCCATCGCCAACCTAAAGGCCCTGCGTGACGAAGGGATCGTGCGCCAGGTGAAGGATGACACCGGGCCGTATCTGCAGCGAATTCTGCGTGAGGTGTTCGCCAACCATCCGCTGATCGGCCAGGTGCAGGGCGCCGGGCTGGTGGCAGCGTTGCAGTTCGCCGAAGACAAGACCACCCGCAAGCGCTTTGCCAACGAGAACGATCTGGCCTGGCAGTGCCGCACCTTTGGTTTCGAGGAAGGCGTCATCATTCGCTCGACCCTCGGACGGATGATCATGGCGCCGGCGCTGGTGGCCAGCCATAGCGAGCTGGATGAGTTGGTGGAGAAGACCCGCATTGCGGTAGATCGGACTGCCAGGTTGGTGGGGCGCTGATTTTTCGATTGTGCGCTTGAGGGGGGGCGGCGCTCGATATGCGCAGCACCACACCCCTCAAGCGAACACCCCGAGCCCCACCTTCTCTTCAAATCCCCCCCAGCCAAACCCCATCCCAAAACCGACAAAAAACCGTCTCAAGCGCCCTCGGAGCCCTCCATGCAAACCCTGCAATTCTGGCAACAACGCGCCTCCACCCTCACGCTCCCCAACAAGGCCCTGATCGAAGGCCGCCAACTGAGCGCCAGCGACGGCGTAACCTTCGCCGCCATCAATCCGGCCACCCAGCAACTCCTCGCCCAGGTAGCCTCCTGCGCCCAAGCCGAAGTCGACCTCGCCGTCGCCAGCGCCCGCCAGGCATTCGAACATGGCCCCTGGCCGCGTATGGCGCCGGGCGAGCGCAAGAAAGTATTGCTGCGCCTGGCCGAGCTGATCATGGCCCATCGCGAAGAGCTGGCCTTGCTCGACTCGCTCAACATGGGTAAACCCGTGATGGATGCCTACAACATCGATGTGCCAGGCTCCGCCCATGTCTTCGCCTGGTACGGCGAGGCACTCGACAAACTGTACGACCAGGTCGCGCCGACCGCAGCCAACGCGCTGGCCACCATCACCCGCGAAGCGCTCGGCGTGGTCGCCGCCGTGGTGCCATGGAATTTCCCCCTGGACATGGCTGCCTGGAAGCTCGCACCCGCCTTGGCTGCGGGCAACAGCGTGGTGCTCAAGCCGGCCGAGCAGTCGCCGTTCTCAGCGTTGCGTTTGGCCGAGCTGGCCCTGGAAGCCGGCCTGCCGGAAGGTGTGCTGAACGTGGTACCGGGCCTGGGCGAACAGGCCGGCCGCGCCCTCGGCCTGCATCCGGATGTGGATTGTCTGGTGTTCACCGGTTCGACCCAGGTGGGTAAGTACTTCATGCAGTACTCGGCGCAGTCCAACCTCAAGCAAGTCTGGTTGGAGTGCGGTGGCAAGAGCCCGAACCTGGTATTCGCCGACTGTCAGGACTTGGATCTGGCTGCGGAAAAGGCCGCCTTCGGTATCTTCTTCAACCAGGGCGAAGTCTGCTCGGCCAACTCGCGCCTCTACGTGCAGCGCTCGATCCATGACGCGTTCATCGAGCGCCTGCAAGCCAAGGCCCATCAATGGCTGCCAGGCAATCCACTGAACCCGGCCAGCCGCGCCGGCGCCATTGTCGATGCCGAACAGACCGCACGCATCGCCCGAGCCATCGGCCGGGCCAAGGAGGAGGGTGCGCGCCTGGTGTGTGGCGGTCAGCGACTGACCATCGATGGCAGTGACAATTACATCGAGCCGACCATCTTCGCCGAGGTCGGGCAGGGCATGAGTCTGGCGCGTGAGGAAGTGTTCGGCCCTGTGCTGGCGGTGAGTGCCTTCGACACCGAGGAACAGGCCATCGCCCTGGCCAATGACAGCATCTACGGTCTGGCCGCTTCGGTGTGGAGCGACGATCTCAACCGCGCCCACCGCGTCGCCAGGCGGTTGAAAGCGGGTACGGTGTCGGTGAATACGGTCGATGCCCTGGATGTGAGCGTACCGTTCGGTGGTGGCAAGCAATCCGGTTTCGGGCGTGACCTGTCGTTGCATTCGTTCGACAAGTACTCACAGCTCAAGACCACGTGGTTCCAGCTGCTTGGCTGAGGTGCCACGGCGCTCCAGATGAACTCAAGAAAACGCCGACGATCACTCGTCGGCGTTTTTGTTCATGGCTGCCGCAGTAAAGCGACCTATACGGTCAGTCGGCCATCTGCAGTTCAGGCAGCTTCACTCGAAATGCCCGCGTCAGCCCCAGCAAGAACAGCAGGCCCGCGCCCATCCAGCACAAGCCGATGGTGAAAGACAGGCTCGACAGGCTGGTCCACAGCCATATCGTGCTGAGGAACCCCAGCCCCGGAATCAAGCCGTAGCGCAGGGCATCGCGGGTGCCACGCAACTTCTGGTCGATCAGGTAATGTTTGACCACGGCCAGGTTGACCGCCGAGAAAGCGAACAGCGCGCCAAAACTGATCATGTTGGCGACCGTATCCAGGCTGATGACCAGGGCGGTCAGCGAAACCAGCCCGACCACTAGGATCGCGCAGGCCGGCACACGCTTTTTCGTCACCAGTTGGCCGAATACCCGAGGCAGGGCGCCATCGCGTCCCATGGCGAACAGCACCCGCGACACGCTGGCCTGGGACACCATCGCCGAGGCGAAGCAGCCGGCGACGTAGGTCGCGGTGAAGGCACTGGCCAGCAGTTGGCCGCCGGTGCTGCGCATCACTTCCACCGGTGCCGAGTCGGGGTCGGCGAAGCTGCTCCAGTCCGGATGCACCAGCTGTGCGAAGTACGACACCAGCAGAAACAGCAGTCCGCCGCTCAACGATACCGCCATGATCGCCTGGGGGATGCGGCGCTTCGGGTCGCTGGTTTCCTCGGCCATGGTCGACACCGCGTCGAAACCGACGAATGACAGGCACAGTACAGCTGCGCCGGCCATGATCGCCGAAGCGCTGAATCCTTCGTGGTAGAACGGTGAAGTCAGCGATACCGGGTGCGCCTGACCAGACACGGTCTGGATCGACAAGGCCACGAAGACCACGATGAACACCAACTGGGCGACCACCAGAATCCAGTTGACCCGGGTTACCGACTCGATGCCGATCAGGTTGAGAAAGGTCACCAGGCCGATCGAACCGAGCACCCACACCCAAGGGTGAATATCCGGGAAGTATTCCGACATATAGATGCCGATCAGCAGATAGCTCAGTAACGGCAGGAAGATGTAGTCGAGCAGTAGCGTCCACCCGGCCATGAACCCCGCGCAGGCCCCGAAGGCTTTGCGCGTATAGGTGTAGACGGAGCCGGAGTAGGGATGGGCCTGCACCATCCGGCCGTAGCTGTAGGCGGTGAACAACATCGCGCCCAGGGTCAGCAGGTAGGCGGTGGGCAGGTGGCCTTTGGTCATCTGGGCCACCAGGCCATAGGCGGAGAACACCGCCAGCGGCACCATGTAGGCAAGGCCGAAGAGCACCAAGGCAGTCATGCTCATGGATTTGCGGAAACGGCCGGTGGTGTTCGAGGCTGAAGGGGAATGCGCGGGGGGCGTGGCGGTTGTGCTTGTTGTATGCATTGCGAACTCCTGATGTCGGATGCAGGACGCCGCGGTAGGCGAGCAGGCTCGATACCGTTAGGGATGTCTGGAGCGGACGATTGGGCAGGAAAGGTGGGCGAACGTTGCCCAGGTGGAGCGAAAGGGACTAGCGGATGCGCCCGGTATTGCCATGTGCAGGGAAAGGCGGACCGCACAGGGCGGGCTGGGCGAGGGATGCGTTCATGTCATTGTTCTCTTTTTTATCAAGGCACGAAGGATAAGGCCGCTCATTGGCTTCTCGAAGCCGTTGCAACGGTTGAAGCCAACGGGCCTTGACGAATGCTCCCACACTGCCAGGGCAGGGGAAATCACCCCTTGGGGTGAGGGCGATGGCTCGGTTTTTTCGCACAGGACCGTGAACACACGGGTGACGTCCAGGCGGTGCTAGCGGTATCGTTAGCAAAACAACGAAAACTGCATCGCCATCAATGTGGGGCTCATGGCATCGACTTCTGCAACCCGCGGACTGAGCGCGCGCCATGGGCATGGTCGGCGGCCTGTGCGCGACCGCGCCGCTTGGCCGGCGACGTGGACGTTGATCCTGCATCGCTGTTCGCTACGCGCGAGCATCCTCGGCTGGACGCTGATGACCTTGCTGACCGCGCTGGTGCTGGTCGCCTGGCCCGATGGTGCGGTGGTTGCCTACTCGTTCAGCCCGGCCGTGCCAGTGACGGACACGAACCGGGACTCAATGGGGACAGGAAAAAGCATCGGCCAGGCCGGATCAGAAACCTTCCAACACGATCTTGCCCCGGGCTTTTCCGCTCTCGATCAGCGCATGGGCGCGCTTGAGATTCTCGGCGTTGATGGCGCCGAAGTGCTCGCCCAGAGTGGATTTGAGCACGCCTTGATCGATCAGCGTCGACACCTGTTCCAGCAGTTGATGCTGCTTGATCATGTCCTCGGTTCGGTACAGCGAGCGGGTGAACATCAGCTCCCAATGCAGCGACAGCGATTTGCGCTTGAGTGGCATCACATCGAGCTGCGCCGGGTCATCGATCAATGCCAGCTTGCCTTGCGGACGAAGCACCTCCACCAGTTGCGGTAGGTAGGTGTCGGTGTGGGTCAGGCTGATCACGTAGTCGACCGGGTTCTGCCCCAGGGCTTGCAGCTGGAGTGGGATCGAGCTGGCATGGTCGATGACGTGATGGGCGCCCAGTTCCTTCACCCAGGCCTGTGTCTGCGGGCGTGAGGCGGTACCGATGACGGTGAGCTGGGTGAGGGTGCGGGCCAGTTGAACCAGGATCGACCCCACTCCGCCACTTGCGCCGATCACCAGCAGGCGCTGGCCCTGGCCACCGTGCTGTTCGATACCCAGGCGGTCAAACAGCAATTCCCAGGCGGTAATCGAGGTCAGGGGCAAGGCGGCGGCGCTGGCGTAATCCAGGCTGCGCGGTTTATGTCCGACAATGCGTTCATCCACCAGGTGAAATTCGCTGTAGCTGCCAGGGCGATCGATCGCCCCAGCGTAAAACACTTCATCGCCGGGCTGGAACAACGTCACCTGCGCACCGACTTCGCGGACGACGCCCACCGCATCCCACCCCAGCACCTGAGGTTGGTCGCCCCCTCGGCTCGCTCTGATCTTGGTATCGACCGGGTTGACAGCGATAGCCTTGACTTCGATCAACAAGTCGCGGGGGCCTGGACTAGGCGTGGGCAGTTCGCTGTCGACCAAGGATTGGGGATCGTTGATCGGCAAGCCGGGTTGGGTATAGACGACGGCCTTCATGGCGGTACCTCGAGGAATTGAACGTTGGTATCAGGCTAACTGCTTCGATTGCTGATAAAAAGCGGCGCAATCGAGCAGGACTTTCACTACTGCAGTGAAAATGACCGATAGATTCGTCACTGGCTGTAGCGCGGGGCGAGCTGGCTATTCGAGAGCAGGCCTGCCAGAGCCTGGCGACTGGCTTCGTAGGTCTGGTACGGCACGAGGTCGTGCAAAGATGGTATCGACACCAGGACGCCTTGATCGAAATCCTTCAGGGCCCCGTCGACCAGGTCGCCGGCCGTCATCACGATGCGCGGATCCAGATGGGCCAGGGGCAAGCCGCCGATTTCCCACAGTTCGGTGGCGGTGGCCCCGGGGAGCACGGCCTGGATCCGAATGCCTTGGGGGGACAACTCCTTGTGCAGCGACTGCGTGAACGCCGTGACATACGCCTTGCTGGCACCGTACACGCCATTGAGCGCCTCGGGAGTGAGGCTGAGGACCGAGGAGATGTTGATCACCGCCCCCTGCTGGCGGGCGACGAGGCCTGGCACCGCCGCATAGGTCAGGCGGGTGAGGGCGGTGACATTGAGGCTGATCATCTCGACCATCCGTTCGACGTCGCTGTCGAGCAAGCTAGTGTGCGTGCCGATACCCGCGTTGTTCACCAACAGGGTGATGCTCGCGTCCTCGCGCAGCTTGTGCTCGACCTTGGCGAGGTCGCCTGGGTTGGCAAGGTCCGCAGGAAAGACCTCGACGCTTCTCCGGGTTTCGGAGGTTATGCGGCTGGCGAGGGCGTTGAGACGGTCTCGGTTGCGAGCGACCAGGATCAGGTCGTAGCCCCGGCGCGCCAGGCGCTCGGCGTAAATCGCGCCAATTCCACTGGATGCGCCAGTGACCAGTGCAGTGCCTTGATGCAAGTTGTTCATGATCCAGCTCCGTGGATGGGTACTGGCGTTCATGATGCTGTGGAACTGGCCTGTCTCAAATGAAGTTTATGGTAGTGTTTTGAGACATTCTCAGCAGGTGTCCAGCCATGCATCGTGTCGGTTATCTGATTCCCGAAGGCTTCCAGGTAATGTCCCTGGCAACGCAGACCGTGTTCGAGTTCGCCAATATCGTTGCCGGCGAAGCGGTGTACAGGATCCAGAATTTTTCGCTCGAAGGCGGCACGGTGCGGTCTTCGCTCGGCATGCACATCGACACCTTGCCACTGGGTGCACCAGGGCTGGCTGATACCTGGATGGTCGCCGGTACCTTGACGCCGTTGACGCCACCGCGGGAGGAGGTACTGCAACGCGTACGAGCGTTCGTGGGCGGTGCGCGACGCACCGCTGGCCTGTGCACCGGCACGTTCGTCCTGGCCCAGGCGGGAGTGCTGGACAACCGGCGCGCCACTACCCACTGGGCCTACGCCAAGGCCCTGCACAAGCAGCATCCGCGCATCGCGGTCGAGCACGATCGGATCTTCATCGTCGATGGCCCGATCTGGACTTCGGCAGGCATGACCGCAGCGCTGGACATGGCGTTGGGCATGGTCGAGAAAGACCTGGGCGTAGAACTCGCCAGGTCCGTGGCGCACAAGCTGGTGATGCACCAGCGGCGCTCGGGTGGGCAGTCGCAGCATTCCGAACTGCTCACCCTGGCGCCGAAGTCGGACCGCATCCAGATCGCCTTGGAATACGCCCGCAAGCATCTGGCCCGCCCCCTCACTGTCGAGGAGCTTGCCGAGGCCGTGCACTTGAGCCCGAGGCAGTTCACCCGCGTGTTCTCTGCAGAAACCGGGCAGTCACCGGCCAAGGCGGTGGAAAGCCTGCGCCTGGAGGCTGCCCGCCTGATGATCGAGCAGAGCCGCCACAGCCTGGATGTGGTGGCGAAGGAAACCGGGTTTCGCGACCGTCGCCATCTGCGCGAGGTGTTCATCCGCGGTTTTGGCGTGCCTCCGCAGGCTGTGCGCCGGGATGCCAGGCGGATGCTCTAGCAGCCTTCGCACCCCAGTTCGGCAGATGGATAACCGCGCGCACGCTGCGCGCGGTGGATCAGGCCTGCCAGGCAGATCACTCCGGCGAGCCAGGCTTTGCTGTCGCCGCCGGGCTGGGGCTGGCCAGTTGGCCGAACCAGTGGCGGTCGTGGTCGGAAGGGCGGCGGGTCGCTTCGGTCAGCAGTTGCGCGTCCAGCATCACGTCAAGCTGCTGCAGGCGTACTGCGGTTGGAGGGTGGCTGTCGAACGGGTGCGGTACCGCGCGGCCAAGCACTTGTTCGCTCAAGCACAGGGAATGCCCGCGCAGGTGCGCGGCCAACGCCTGGATGAGGTCCGGTTGGCGGCGCTGGTGCAACAGTGCAGCGATGGCGTCGTCCAGGGCGATGACCCGCAACAGAGCTTGGCAGAACAGGCGAGGCCCGGCGATCTGGGCGCCGGCGCGATCGGCCACCAGCTCCTGAGCACGGCTCCAGTGCTGCACGGCGATCTGGAAGTGATACAGGAAGCGCTCGGCCATCCAGATGGCGGGGCGTTCAATCCAGGAAGGCGGGGTCCCTTCGCCGGTGATGAGCGAGAAATGCAGGCACATCATGTTGAACCGCGCGACCGCCTCGCTGCCCCGCTCGGTGTCGCGGCTGCTGAAGTGCCCCAGTTCGTGGCCAACCACCGAGGCCACTTCGTCCTGGCTCATGCACGAGAGGTAGGTCAGCGGAAGGTACAGGGTGCGGCCCTTGAGCACGTGTCCGGAAGGTTGCAGCATGACCTCGACACTGGTGACGAAGAACGATTGGTCGATGCCGACGACGATATGATCGGGCACCGGCGCACCGGTGGACTGGGCCAGCGATTCGACCCACGCCCACAAACCGGGGGCGTCGGTACGACCCAAGGCTCGGCCGAGAAAGGTCGAGCAAGGTGCATCGAGGACCTGCCAGTGCTGGCGCAGACGCAGGATGAGCGCTGCACCGACGCCCAGTACCGGCACCACCGGCAAGCACATCAGCAGCATCGCCAGCTTGCCGGCCTGGGGCGTGCTATGGGCCCAGCTCAGTTCGTAGAGCAGAGCCAGCCCGAGCGAGCCCATCAGCAGTGCCGTGTGTACCATCAGGCATTGGCTCAGCACACGCCAGCGGGTGGACAGCCGGTCGTGCAGGAAGTCCCGCGAACGCACCGCCCGCCAGGCATCCACCCGCAGTTTCAGCCAGGTGGCGGGCCCGGTCAGCAGGGCGGCGATGGCCAGCCAGTGGCTCAGCGTGGCCAGTACCTGTCGCAGGTGCAATGCGCCGCGGTCGGCCTCGGTCTGTTCGACCATGCGCTGGAAGCGTTCGCGCCGATGTTGCTCGTCGATCACCAGCTTGCGTTCGTCTCGCGGCAGTTGCCCGAGCAAGGCTTCGCTGGGGTTGGCCAGCCATTGGCGCATGATCTGCGCCTCGCCCAGTGCACTGTCCACGCGCCAGCTTTGCAGGCTACTCCAGCCCATCAGCAACAGTGGCAGAACCAGCATGGCCAACAATACCCAGGCCAGCCGTTTCACACGCGCCATGGCTCACTCGGCCTGCAGGTAGTCGGTGAGAAATGCCTGGGCATCGCCCTGGTTGGACAGGTTCGGGTCGTAGCCAACGAGGATTTCCTGGGTCTCATTGGGCAGGTAAAGGGTGCCCCAGCCGTTCTGCAGAATCAGTACCACGAACTTCTTGCCGTCGACGGTGGTGGAGTAGCGGGTGTCCTTGGCGGTTTTCTCCACGGACATTTTCTGGATGCGCATGTCCCAGTCATGATCGATCCCGCCGATCTGAACCAGTGCCTCGTTGGCGCTACGCTCGCCGATACGCAGGGTCCAGACCTTGGCGCCTTGCTGGCCCGAGTAAGCGACGACTTTGTCGGCTACCGGCGGACGTTCGGCAGCGTGGCAGACGCCGCCGAGCAGGGCCAGGGAGGTGGTGAGCACTGCTGCCCATTTACGCAGGGATGACATCGATGGAGCTCCTTGGAGGGTAAAACGCGCCATTGAAGTCGCTGCACGGCGAACTGCCAACCATGCTGGCTGCGGAACACAACGAAAAGTCCAATGGTCACAATCGCTGACGCTCGGTTTGTGTTCGCGTTAACATTCCGGGCCATGCAAACCACACCCGAGAGAATACCTATGGAAGGGTGGAACCCTTATCTGGATACGGATTTCCGATTCGACCAACCGGGGAGTCTGGAACAGGCCGGTGTGTTGCAGTCCAACACCGGGGCAATCACAGGCAGTTCGGTGGGGCATTACCGAGCCCGCACCGTGCGCCCGCACCTGCAGTATTTCGATTGTGACCTGCAGTTTCCCGAGCCGCTGCGTATGCACAAGGTGCTGCCAGGTAGCCTGTGCATCGTGCAGGTGTTCGACGGCCAGTGGCAGCATCGCGTCGACGGCCGGCACAATGCCTATACCACCGGTGCCCCCCATACGCTGGGTTTGAGCGAGAGCATGGAGGCCGTGGACCAGTTGCCCGCCGGGAGCTACGTGCGCATGGCCGGTCTGCGCATTGCCGGCGACTACCTGCATGAGCTGGCCGAAGAGGATGCGTCGCTGCAACCGTTGCTCGACTTGCTGCGCGACGGCGTGCAGTTTGCTGAACTGCACCGCTGTCAGGCCTTGGGCAATCTGTTCCGACGCCTCTACCACTCGCCTTACCATGGCGCCCTGGAGCGCCTGAACCAGGAGAGTCTGAGCCTGGCGATACTGGTCGAATTGGCGCAACACCTCAAGCACCAGCCTGGCAAGCCTGCACTTTCGCTACGTGGCCAACGCGACCTGGCCCACGAAGCGCGCCGCCTGCTCGATGCGCAACTGGCCGAGCCACCCGGCAGTCAGGCGCTCGCGGTGCAACTGGGGGTGGGCGAGACCACACTGCGCCGGGCCTTCGCCCAGGTGTTCGGGCAGTCGATGCTGCAGTACGTGCGCAGTCAGCGTATGGAGCTGGCGCGTACCCTGCTGCGCCAAGGCAAATGGCAGGTCGCACAGATCGCCTACCGTATGGGCTACGCCAACCCGGCAAACTTCAATCATGCCTACAAGGCGTATTTCGGCCATCCGCCGGGCGCGGAGCGCTAGCGGGACATTTGTCTAGGCCATCAGGATCGCCGCCAGCTCCAGAGCACACAGTCCGGTTACGCACAGGGCCAGCAGCAGGTTGGTGCAGACGCTGGCAGGTAGCGCCTGCGCGCTCAGCCCGGAAGCCGCCAGCTGGTAGCGTTTCTTCAGACCCAACCAGGCCAGTAGCGCGGTGATCATGCAGGCCACGGCGGGCAATACCGCAGACCAATGGTGATGCGGCACCCAACGCAGGAAAAAGCAGCTGCAGACGACCATCGCCAAGATCGTCCGACGCCATGCCAGCAAGGTGCGTTCAGGCTGCAAGCCTTCGTCGGCGGGACTAAGCACGGAAGAACACCGCATAGGCGAACACCACCATGACCAGTGACACGCCGATCGACAAGGCGGGGGCGATCAACGGGAAAGGCAGCGGCCGTTTCAGGCGCATGGCCCGCTCCACGTTCAGCCAGCGCACGAATGCCGGCAAGCTCAGCAGCAGGGCCAGCAGGATCAACGACACGGCCAGCAGGCGGCGGGTACCGGAAGAAAAGATCTCGGCGGTGAACATGTCCACGGCGATACCGCTGGCCAGCAGCGCCAGCGCGGTGCGGATCCAGGCGAGGAAGGTGCGTTCGTTGGCCAGGGTGAAGCGTGGATCCGGCTCCTGGCCTTCGGCCAGGAGTTTGCTGGCGAGCCAGCCGCGCGATCGGTCGTCGGGTGAATCCATAAGCAGTCTCCTCGTTGTCAGGTCGTACCGCGGGGGTGGACTTGCCAGTGTTGATCGGAAAACCGGTGGATGTCCATGCTTTGACGCAGACGGCGAGCGGGCTGGTTCGAAATGCAGTGTCCTCAGGCGCGCTGTTCCTCCCTACGGTATGCATAGGTCTCGGCAAAGCGCGAGAGCATGTATGCGCTGCATGACACAGCGGGATACTTGGGTGGGTTCTCGCCGTCGGAGCAGTTGGGCAGGCAACTGATCTCGGTGTCCGGATGCGGTTCGGCGAAGAATGGCATCGAATAGCGATCGACACCCAGCGGGCTGATCACCCGGTGCGGCGTGGACATGTAGCGGTCGTTGCTCCAGCGGGCCATCATGTCGCCGATGTTGACCACGTAGGTACCCTCGATGGGCGGTGCGTCGATCCACTCGCCGTCTAGGCTGCGCACCTGCAAGCCACCGGCGTTGTCCTGATACAACAGGGTCACGCAGCCATAGTCGGTGTGCGCGCCGGCCCCTTGTTGGTCGGCGCTGCTGGCCGTCTGGCGCGGTGGGTAATGGATCATGCGGAACACACTGATGGGCTCGGCGAAGCGTTGGTCGAAAAAGTCCTGCTCGATGCCCAATGCCTCGGCCATTGCCCGTAGCAAGGTCAACGACAGCTCATGCATGTCCTGGTAATGCTGTTGCATCAGGGCTTCCCACCCGGCGATCGCCGGGTGGCGGTTGGGGCCGCGCAGGGGTTTTGCGGCAATCACGTCGGGGTGCTCGGCGCTCATGTGCAAACCCATGTCGAAGGTTTCCTTGAGGTCGCTCGGCCGGTTGGGGTCGAGCTGCTCGGTGGCGATGGCGCCGTAGCCGCGGTGGTGCGCGCTTTGGGTGATGTCGATGCGCAGTTTTTCCTCGGCCGGGCGGGCGAAGAAGTCCTGCGCCGCCGCTTGCAACTGGGCGATGCGCGTGGCGGGGATCGGGTGGCCCTTGATGTAGTAGAAGCCCCATTGCCGGCAAGCGGCGTCGATCTGCTGCGCCACGGCGCGGCGGGCGGCAGGATCGTCCTGGTAGAGCGGGGCGATATCGATGATCGGCAGGCTGTTCATGACGGGCTCCGGGTCACTTCGGCAGTTGCGCGGTGATGCCTTTGACGTAGTAGTTCATGCCGGCCAGCTCGGCGTTGCTGGCCACGGCGCCCTCGGCGATGCGCAGCGTACCGCTCTGGTCGAGGATAGGACCGGTGAACGGGTGGAACGAGCCGTCCTTGATGCTCGCGATGATCTGTTCGGCGCCGCTTTTCACATCGGCCGGAACCAGGTCGCTGATCGGCAGCTCGATGGTGCCTTCGGCCAAGCCACCCCAGTAGTCCTGGGGCTTCCAGGTGCCGTCCATGACTGCCTGGGTGCTCTTGATGTAGTGCGGGCCCCAGTTGTTGACGATCGAGGTCAGCACTGCTTTCGGACCGAAATGGGCCATGTCCGAAGCGTAGCCGACCGCATAGATGCCACGGCGCTCGGCGGTCTGGATCGGTGCCGGGCTGTCGGTATGCTGGAACAGCACGTCGACACCTTGGTCGATCAGGGCGTTGGCAGCGTCGGCTTCCTTGCCTGGGTCGAACCAGGAGTTGACCCACACCACCTTGATCTCGGTACCGGGGTTGTACTTGTCCAGGGCCAGCTGGATGGCGTTGATATCGCGCAGTACTTCCGGGATCGGGAACGAGGCGACGTAGCCGATCTTCTTGGTCTTGGTCATCTTCGCCGCAAGGTAGCCACCGACGTAGCGGCCTTCGTAGGAGGTGGCGAGATAAGTGCCGAGGTTCTTGTCCTGCTTGTAGCCGGTGGCGTGTTCGAAGGTGACCTTGGGGAACTGCTTGGCGACCTTGGCGGTGGGATTCATGTAGCCGAACGAGGTGGCGAACACCAGGTCGTAGCCGCCCTTGGCCATGTTGCGCAGCACCCGCTCGGCGTCGGCGCCTTCCGGTACGTTTTCGACGAAGCTGGTCTGGACCTTGTCGCCGAACTGCTTGATCAAGGCCTGGCGGCCCTGTTCATGCTGGTAGGTCCAGCCGTGGTCGCCAATCGGGCCGATGTAGACGAAACCGACCTTCAACGGGTCGGCGGCGGAGACAGACAACGCGCTGGTGAGGCCGATGGCGGCGGCCAGGGTGCGCAGCAGGTTCTTGGTTTTCTTCTGATGCATCTGTAAGTGGCTCCTGTGGGTCTTTTCTTGTGGCCGTGTCGGGCTGTTCAGGTATTGCAAAAAGCTGACCAGGTGGGCAAAAAACTGCATTTCGTGGGGTGCCGGTGGTTTGGCCACGGCGGGGTGGAGCAGGTCTGGTGCGTGATGCTTGCGTGGGTGCACCTGGCTGGTGCGCAGGTGCTGATGGCCCTATCGCCTGGTCACCGCCCGGCCTTCCACGGCTGGCCGAGGGATACCGGTGCATACAAACGGGTCTTGAGCGCATTGCGCGACAGCACCACCAGCACCAGGATCGTCGCCACGTAGGGCAGCATCGCCAGCAGGTTGGCCGGGAAACTCACACCGATGCCCTGGGCGACCAAGTGGAGGATGCTCGCCAGGCCGAACAGGTAGGCACCGAGCAGCACCCGGAACACCCGCCAGCTGGCGAACACCACCAGCGCCAGGGCGATCCAGCCGCGCCCGGCAGTCATGTTCTCCGCCCACATCGGCGTGTAGGCCAGCGACAGGTAGCCACCGGCAAGCCCGGCCAATGCACCGCCGAACAACACCGCCAAAGTGCGCACACGCAGGACGGGCAGGCCCATGGCGCTGGCGGCATCGGGATTCTCGCCGACGGCCTGCAGCACCAGGCCGATGCGGCTTTTCAGCAGCACCCAGGCAATCAGTGCGAACAACGCAAACGACAGGTAGACCAGCACATCCTGGTTGAACAGCATGTGACCGACTATCGGCAGGTCGGCCAGCAGCGGCAGGGCTACCGGCTCGAATCCGGTCAGCGGCTTACCGACCCAGGCGCTGCCGACGAAGGACGACAGGCCGACGCCGAAGATGGTCAGAGCCAGGCCCGTGGCGACCTGGTTGGCCTGACAGCCGAGCGCCACCAGGGCGAACAGTGCCGACAGCAGCATGCCGGCCAGACACGCCATCAACACGCCGAGCCACAGGTTGCCAGTGGCGAAGGCGGCGATGAAGCCCACCACCGCACCGAACAGCATCATGCCTTCCTGGCCGAGGTTGAGTACGCCGCTCTTTTCGCAGACCAGTTCGCCGAGTGCGACCAGCAGCAGTGGGGTGCCACAGCGCACCATGGCGTAGAGGATGTTGCCCAGCAGATCGAGATCCATAGTCGAAGCCTCAGCCTGCGCGCCCTGGGCGGCAGGCAAACGAGTAGGTCAAGGGGGGTCAGGCGCTGGCGGTTTCCGCCAGCGGCGCGCGGCGGCGCCATTGCAGGTTCAGGCGCGGTCGGTAAAGGATCAGTACGTCGCAGGCCAGCAGGTAGAACAGCATCATTCCCTGGAACAGCCCAGTCAGCGACTGCGGCAGGTTGAGGGTCATCTGCGCGTTCTCGCCGCCCAGGTAGAGCAGCGCCATCAGCAGGCCGGCAACCAGAATGCCGAGTGGGTTCAGGCGCCCGAGAAAGGCCACGGTGATCGCCGCATAGCCGTAGCCGGGCGATACCTGCGGCACCAGTTGGCCGATTGGTCCGCTGACTTCGCAGACCCCCGCCAAGCCCGCCAGGCCGCCGCTGATCAACAGCGCCAGCCAGACCAGGCGCTTTTCGCGAAAGCCGACGAAGCCGGCGGCGCGCTGGTCGAGTCCCAGCACCTTGATCTGGAAGCCCAGGAAGCTTTTGTGCAGCAGCACCCACGACGCCACCAGGGCCAGCAGCACGAAATACAGGCCCACGTGCAGTCGGCCATCCTCGAACAGTGCAGGCAGGCGGCTGGCATCGCCGAACATCGCCGACTGCGGGAAGCTGAAGCCGTCCGGATCTTTCAATGGACCATGCACGAAGTACAGCAGCAGGTTCAAGGCGATGTAGTTGAGCATGATGGTGGTGAGGATTTCGTTGGCGTTGAAGTGGGTGCGCAGCCAGGCGGCGAGCGCCCCCCACAGTGCCCCCGCGACGGTGCCGGCGGCCAATACCCAGAACAACGCCCAGCGGCTGTCCCAGTCGATGATCTGGATCGCCAGGGCACTGCCGGCCAACGCGCCGATCAGCAATTGGCCTTCGGCGCCGATGTTCCAGATGCGCGCCTGGTAAGCCACAGCCAGTCCGAAAGCGCAGAGCAGGATCGGCAAAGCCTTGAGCAGCAGTTCGCAAAGGCCGTAGAAATCGCTGATCGGTTCGATCAGCAAGGTGTGCAACGTCAGCAGCGGATCATGCCCCAAGGCGCTGAACAGCAGGGCGCCGCTGACCAGGGTCAGCAGGCCGGCAAGCAGCGGAGACAGCAGCAACATGGCGCGCGATTGCTGGGTACGGGGTTCAAGGGATAGCAACATGGCGGGCTCTCGTCAGGCAGCGTCTTGCGGGGTATCGAACTGGCCGGCCATCCAGCCGCCGACCTCCACGGTATGGGTCTGGGCGGTGGCCTTGAGCGGCGAAAGACGTCCGCTGCACAACGCACCGATACGGTCGCTGATCTGGAACAGCTCATCGAGGTCCTCGGAGATCACCAGGATCGCCGCGCCAGCGTCACGCAGGGCGATCAAGGCGCGGTGGATGGCGGCGGCGGCACCGACGTCGACGCCCCAGGTGGGGTGGGCGGCGATCAGCAGCTTGGGGTTCTGCAGGATTTCGCGACCCAGGATGAATTTCTGCAGGTTGCCGCCGGACAGGCTACGTGCAGTGGCCTGGGTGTCGGGTGTCTTTACCGCGAAGCGTTGGATGATCTGCTCGGCCAGTGCCTGTACCTTGCTCGAGCGGATCATCCCGTGGCTGAGCAGACCTTGCTGGAAGGCGCTGAGCAGGGCGTTGTCGGCCAAGGTCATGTCCGGCACGGCACCGTGACCCAGGCGTTCGGCCGGCACGAAGGCCAGGCCCAAGGCGCGACGGGCATCGGGGTAGAGGTGGGCCATCGGCTGGTTGTCCAAGGTGATGCGCTCGCGCTCGCCGGTGGGCAGGCGGGTTTCACCACTGAGCAACGCCAGCAGTTCGTCCTGGCCATTGCCGGCGACCCCGGCGATACCGACGATTTCACCACTACGTACCTCCAGGCGCAGGTGCTCGAACGAGGTGCCGAATGGGTCCTCGTTGCGCCAGCACAGGTCGTCCACGCGCAAGCGCGGCAGGCCTCCTGCACGTTTTTCATAGCTGGCCTCCAGCCCTTCGGCGTCGCCGACCATCAGCCGCGCCAGTTCCAGGTCGCTGCATCGGGCCGGCTCGCAGTCCCCGGAAACCCGTCCGCCGCGCAGCACGGTGGCACTGTGGCAAAGAGCGCGGACCTCGTTGAGCTTGTGGCTGATGAACAAGATGCTGCAGCCTTCGGCGGCCAGCGCGCGCAAGGTGACGAACAGCTCGTCGACCTCCTGTGGCGTCAGTACCGAAGTGGGCTCATCGAGAATCAACAGCTTGATGTCTTGCATCAGGCAGCGAACGATCTCCACCCGTTGACGCTCGCCGATCGACAGGCTGTGCACCAGGCGCTCGGGGGCCAGGCCCATGCCATAGCGCTGTGAAACCTCGCGGATACGTGGCGCCAGTTGCCGCGGCGTACCGGCTTCGCGACCTAGGGCCAAAGCGATGTTTTCCGCCACGCTCAGGGTTTCGAACAGGGAGAAGTGCTGGAACACCATGCCGATACCCAGCTGGCGGGCCTGGGCGGGATCGCGTACCTGTACCGGACGGCCCTCCCACAGTACCTGGCCGGCGTCCGGCGCGGTGACGCCGTAGATGATTTTCATCAGGGTGCTCTTGCCTGCGCCGTTCTCGCCGAGCAGGGCATGGATTTCGCCGGCGGCGATGCGCAGGTCAATGCGGTCGTTGGCCAGCGTGCCTGGATAGCGCTTGGTGATGGCGCGCAGTTCCAGGCGCAGGGGCGAGGGGGATTCGGACATGAGGCTGCTCGAAGTGAAGGGGTTGAGCAGCCTGGAAGCAAAAACATGGCCAAGTGGTCAGATTATTGTGCAAGGCCCCGTGTTAAAGGGTTTGGCTATGCAGGGTCGTGGTCGCAACAGGGCAATGCCAGGGATGGATGGGCGGTTTTGGGGCGCCATGGCGGTCAAAGTGGTGCGAGGTGTTCGCTTGGCGTTTGCGGCGGACACCCCCACGGGCAAGTCACTGGTTCAGGGCGAACGCCACCGCGGCCCGGGCGTGCAGCTCGGTGGTATCGAGCAGGGGCACGCGGCTGTGCTCGGGTTTGATCAGCAGGCCGATTTCGGTACAGCCGAGGATGATCGCTTGAGCGCCGCGGGCCGCGAGCGATTCGATGACGGCTTGGTAGGCCGTGCGTGAGGCCGGATCGATGATCCCCACGCATAACTCGTCGTAGATGATCCGATGCACCGTCTGCCGCTCGGCGGCATCCGGCACCAGGACCTGCAGCCCCATGTCGCGCAGGCGGCTCTTGAGAAAATCCTCTTCCATGGTGAAGGCGGTACCCAGCAGACCGACTGTCGTAGCCCCGGTCGCGAGCGCCGCCTGGCCGGTTGGATCGGCAATGTGCAGGAACGGGATGCTGACTGCAGCCTGAATCTGCGCCGCGACCTTGTGCATGGTGTTGGTGCAGAGCACCACGCAATCGGCCCCTCCGGCTTCCAGGCGCCGCGCCGCATCCACCAGGATCGCCGCAGCGTCATCCCAGCGTCCGGCGTGCTGAGCTTGCTCGACAGGCCCGAAGTCGACGCTGTAGATTAGCGCTTGCGCTGAGCGCAGGGGGCCCAGGCAGTCGCGCACCTGTTGGTTGATGAGGCGATAGTATTCGGCGCTGGATTCCCAGCTCATGCCGCCGATAAGGCCGATGGTGCGCATGCGGTGCTCCCGTTATGGTCGATCGTTCACCCGGGAGTGTCCGATGCAAGCAGCGGATGGTCTATCAGGAAATTTCAGATGTTGAGTCACAGCCTGCTGGACGACAGACTCTGCCTGCAGCTGCTCCCGCGCGCGGCGTACAGTTCCCGCGATCCGGTGCGCTGGGCCTCCTTGGGCATTACCCTGGAGCGGCAACAGGGGGTGCATGCGATCGATTCGGACCGCCGGGTGGATTTCGATACCTACGCCGGCGTGCTGGCCCAGACGCCGGTCGGCGTCGATGTGTTTTCCGAGTCCGCCAGGGGAGGCGAGTACCTGGTGCTGCGCCTGGAGACGACGCTGGCCCAGCAGTTGCTCCCGGCGAGCACTGGGCGTGTCCAGGCCAGCGGGCAGCGCCGCGCCTTGCAGCAAGCGATGGCGCTTCGACGCTTGCTGCTCGCCCCACGAGCCGATCGCCTGGCGCTGGAGGAGGCTGCGATGGGCTTCATCGCCCAGGCGAATGCGCCTATCCTGCCGTCGAAGGTCGAGGCTGGGGCATTGAGCCAGGTGCTGGACCGAATCGGCGATGAACATCATCAGCCTCTGAGCCTGGCGCAGCTGGCCAGTACGTACGGGCACGACGCGCTTCGGTTCCTGCGTGATTTCACCCAGGTTATGGGCGTCACGCCCCATGCCTATCTGGTGCAGGTCCGCCTGCAGACCGCCCGGTGCCTGATCGAACAGACCGACCAGCCTCTGGCCTCCATCGCGCTGGAGGCAGGCTTTGCGCACCAGTCGCACATGGGCAGTGCGTTCCGCAAGCATCTGGGCATGACACCTGGACAGTACCGACTGCGGATGGGGTCGTGTTCGCCGCCATAGCCAAACCAAAAAATGCAGCGAAAGCACCCTCCGGTCAATTACCCTATTTCCCCCTCTCATCTCGCCGGAGCCCATCCATGAGCAACACCTCATTTCGCCACCCCATCGACCAAGATGCCGAGCGCTGCTATGCCATCGAAATCGGTGCTTATGAAGGTGACGAAGCCGCAACCCTGGAAAAAATCCGTACCCGGATCGCTCACTATCCCCAAGGCTTCCTGCTGCTGGAAGCAGCGGATGAGATCGTGGGCTTCATCAACAGCGGCTGCGCCCACGAGGTGGTGATGTCCGACGAGGACTTCAAGGAACTGATCGGCCACGATCCGCAGGCGCCGAATGTGGTGATCATGTCGGTGGTCGTCGACCCGGCCCACCAAGGCAAGGGCTACGCCAAACAGCTGATGGATGAATTCATCGCCCTCATGCGCGCCCAGGGCAAGGCGACCATCCACCTGATGTGCAAGGAACGCCATGTCGACTTGTATCGCAAGCTGGGCTACCAGTACGTGCGGCCCTCGCCCTCGGACCACGGTGGAATGGCCTGGCATGAAATGCTCATGACCCTGTAATCAGCCACCCACGGCGTGTGTAGACTGTGACCCTGATCGACGACAAGGACATCGTGATGCTTCCCAACCAGTCCGATATCGACGCGCTGTTGCGCTTTCTGCCGCTTCTCTACCCTGGTGGAAAGGCCATCGAAGCCTACACCTTCAAAGAAGGGCAATCTTGGCCGATCTACGCCAAGGTGGTCGACGACTTCTACCAGGAGGCATGCAAGGATTGCTGGCTCGCCCTCGACTACCGTTCCACGGCCGATCGCCTGGTCAGTGAGCCAGACGCCATCGAGCAAGCCAGTCTTGAGCAGTTGCAAAGCCTGGTCACCTACTACGTGAGGGGTGAGCGTTTTTGCGATGGGCACTGGGGCGCGATGATCGCCAAGGGCTATGTACGACGTCTGTTCGCCCGTCTGGCGCAACTGCGTGAGGCGATGTAGGACGTTTTGCACAAACCCCTTGGATCTGCTTCTTGACGTAAATTAGAATCAGTCACATTTACGTTTCCGCAGAGCCTTCCCCCATGACCGAAGCCGCGCCGTCCCAGGAGCACAATCTGCCAGCCCTCTATCGCGATCACCGCGGCTGGCTGGAGACTTGGCTGCGGCGCCGCCTGGGTAATGCCTGGGATGCCGCCGACCTCAGCCAGGATACCTTCTTGCGGGTGCTGGCCAGTACCCAGCCACTGGCCGACATCCGCGAGCCGCGGGCGTACCTGCTCACCGTGGGCAAGCGCCTGCTGAGCAACTTCCACCAGCGGCGCAGCCTCGAACAGGCCTATCTGGACGCGCTGGCGCAGCTACCCGAACAGAACCAGCCATCGCCAGAACAACGCTGGATCCTGTTGGAAACCCTGCAGGCTCTGGATGAATTGCTAAACGGGCTAAAGGCCCCAGTGCGCAAGGCGTTTCTCTGGAGCCAGCTGGAAGGCCTGGGCTATTGTGAGATCGCCACGCGCCTGGCGGTGTCCGAGCGGACGGTCAAACGCTACATGGCGCAGGCTTACGAACATTGCTTGCTGGCGCAGCTGTGATGTCGGGCGCTAACGCTGATGCCCGCGCGGTGATACGCGCCGCCGCACGCTGGCTGGCACTGGTGGAGTCCGGCGAGGCCGGTGACAGCGAGCTGCAGCGTCTGGCGCAGTGGCGGGCCAGTGATACCCGCCACGAACAGGCCTGGCAGCAAGCGATGCACCTGCGCCAGCGGTTTTCCCAGTTGCCCAGCGAATTGGCCCTGGCCACTCTCGATCGCCCGCAGACCAGCCGTCGCGCACTGCTCAAGCAGGCACTGGCTGTGGCGGCTTTGCTTCCTACCGGCTGGATGCTGGCGCGGCAGTTGCCGCTGGAGAGCTGGACGGCCGATGTGCGCACCGAGGTAGGCGAGCGCAGGCAGTTGACCCTGGCAGACGGCACCTTGCTCGCCCTGAACACCGACAGTGCAGTGGACATCGACCTGACGTCGCGCCGGGTGAAACTGCTACGGGGCGAAGTGGCGGTGAGCCTGCCCGGCAGCCTGGGGCTCGCGGTCGAGGTGCCCTTCGGGCGGGTAGCGCTGGCTTCCGGGGAAGTCTGCCTACGGCTGTTCGATGAGACGTGCCGGGTGTCGGTGATCAAGGGCTCGGCCATCTTGCAGCCATCGCGCGGCGATGTCCTGACGCTGGACAGTGGTCAGCAGGCCAGTCTCCACGCACAGGGCGCAGGTCCGGCCCGTGGCCTGGACGAATGGCTCCTCGGTTGGCGCGAGGGTGTGCTGCGCCTGGACGATCGGCCCCTGGGTGACCTGCTGCGGGAACTGCGTCGCTATCGCCCTGGGATGCTGCGCTGGTCTTCCGCGCTGGAGACCCTGCGGGTCACCGGCACCTTCCGCCTCGACGATACCGATCAGGTCCTCGCGCTGCTCGCTGCCAGCCTGCCCGTGGAGGTGCATGCGCGTACCCGATATTGGGTCACGCTGGTGCCGCGGGAAAATCGTGCTTGAGGCTGTCCCCTTTTTTTCACTCGTCGGTCATTACCGGTAGAGAGAAATCAAAGGAGCCTTTCTCAATGTCCGCCGTAAAGTCTTGCCGCCTGATGCACATCGGGTTTGCCATGAGCCTGTTCCTCAATGCGCCCAGTTGGGCTGACGAAAGCGCACGACGTAGCTACGACGTGCCCTCCGGCAGCCTGGGTGCGGCGCTGACCCGGTTCGCCGACCAGGCCGGCGTCAGTCTGTCGCTCGATCCGGCGCTGGTCAGTGGCCGGCAGAGCGGCGGGTTGTCGGGTAGCTACCGGGTCGATGAAGGCTTCCTGCTGCTGCTCCAGGGCAGTGGCTTGCAGTTGCATGCGGTAGGCGAGGGTGCATTCACCTTGGTGCCGGCCTCCCAGGGCGCGAACGCCCTGGAGATCGCCCCGACCAGCATCGTCGGCGGTCAGTCGCTGGACAACGATGGTCAGCCATACGCCGGCGGTCAGGTCGCCCGCAAGGGTTCCCAGGGCCTGCTGGGCGCCCGGGACTTCATGGAAACGCCGTTCAGCATGACCACCTACACCCACGAGTTGGTGAAGAACCAGCAGGCGCGCACGCTGGGCGATCTGATCGCCAGTGACCCGTCGGTACGTGCCACCAACCCTGCAGGCGGGCGTTTCGAGCAATTCACCATCCGCGGCTTCAGTTTGTTCAACAGCGATGTGTCCTACAACGGCTTGTACGGAATCTTGCCGACCTATTCCATCGATATGGAAATGGCCGATCGCGTCGACATCATCAAGGGCCCCAGCCAGCTGATCAATGGCATCTCGCCACGGGGCAGCGTCGGTGGCGGTATCAATGTGGTGCCCAAACGGGCGGGCGAGCAGCCTGTCACCGAGTTCACCGGTAGCTATGCTTCAGGGAGCCAGGTCGGAGGTGCGGTGGATATCGGGCGTCGTTTTGGCGAGGGCGAGCGATTCGGCATGCGTTTCAATGGCGTCAAGCAGTCCGGCGATACCGAGTGGGACCATCAGAGCGTCGACCGCGAGATGGCGGTGCTGGGGCTGGATTTTCGTGGCGAGCGCCTGCGTCTTTCGGCCGACCTGGGGCATACCGAGCGCGATACCGATGCGCCACAAGAGCGGGTGCTGGTGGGTGCCAATGCCAAGGTGCCTGACGCCAACGATGTGCATCGCAACTATGCCCAGGCCTGGAGCAAGGCGCGTACCAACGACACCTTCGGCGCACTGAACGCGGAGTACGATATCAGCGACTCGCTGCTGGCCTATGGCGCGGTCGGGGCGCGCAAGAGCAATCATGATTTCCTCCGCCATAACGTATCGATCGTCAACGATGCCGGCGATTTCACCGTGCAACCGCGTGATTTCACCCGAGACGAAACGGTACGGACTGCCATGGCCGGCTTGCGCAAGTGGTTTCACACAGGTCCCGTCAGCCACGAACTGAACCTTGCAGCCAGCTACTTCTACATGGACTTCACCAACGGCGGTGCGCGCTACGCCTCGGCGCCCAGCAACCTCTACGACCCGGTGACCACGCCCACTCCGGCCACGCCTACGCGCACCGATGCCGAGGTGTACACCGAGAACCGCTTTTCCGGCATCGCCCTGGCCGACACCCTGGGCTTTTTCGACGACCGTTTGCTGCTGACCTTGGGCGCCCGCTGGCAGCGGGTCCAGGTCGATGACTGGAGCGGTGGGGTCAAGGGCGACACGGCCTATGATGAAGAAAAGCTGTCGCCCTCGGGCGGTGTGCTGCTCAAGGTCACCGACCAGCTTTCACTCTATGCCAACTACATGGAAGGTTTGAGCCAAGGCAAGATCGCCCCATCGACCTCGATCAACGAGGACCAGATCTTCCCGCCGTTCACCAGTCGCCAGGTCGAGGTCGGGGCCAAGTACGATCTGGGCCGCGTGGCATTCACCGCCAGTGCCTTCCGAATTCGCCAACCTGCCTACGAGACCAACCCCGGCACCCGGGTGTTCGGCCCCAATGGCAAGCGTGACAACCGCGGTATCGAGTTGAGTGTGTTCGGCGAGCCGCTGGGGGGTGTACGTGTCCTGGGCGGGGTGATGTACATCGACAGCGAACTGACCGATACCGTGGGCGGTGCCTACGATGGCAATCGCGCACCGGCAACGTCTGAATACAACGTCAACCTTGGCGCCGAATGGGACATACCTGGCGTCAGCGGGCTGACCCTGACGGCACGGGGCATCCATTCGAGCTCGCAATACCTGGACCAGAACAACAGCAAGCAGATCGATGGTTGGGAAAGGTTCGACCTGGGCGCACGCTATGCCTTCAAGGTCGATGCTACCGAAGTGACTTTGCGCGCCAGTGTCGAGAACGTCATGGATGAGCGTTACTGGGCCTCGGCGGGGGCATCGGATGACAGCGAGCCGGGGCTGACGTTGTCTACGCCGCGGACGTATTTGTTGTCGGCTACCTTGGGGTTTTGAGGCGCGTGGAGATGTGAGGCGAGCGACCTCTTCGCGGGCAAGCCCGTTCCTAAAGGGGAGTCGCCAACTTCGAACTCGGCGCCGTACCTGTGGGAGCGGGCTTGCCCGCGAACACCGGCTATGCCGGTGCCATCCCCCAGCGAGCTCAGGAAATCAACACCTTGGACACAAATGACCCTACCCGCGCATCAACGCCGGCATCGAAACCCTCGAAGCAGTTAAGTCGACAATTCTTACAGTTATTTAGGAAGCCCGTAACTCCTTCCTGAAGCGCTTCCTCGCTAGTGTTCAGGCCTCAGCCGGCCATGCCTTTGAGGAAGGAAGCTTCATGAGCATCAGCAAAGCCATCCATATCGCCATGCAGGAGGAGATTCCCAACCCGCACGGCACCTGCAAAGCCTG
>NZ_JAHWIW010000021.1:0-115082 GCF_025377065.1 Pseudomonas sp. HD6422
CAAGCGGTTTTGTGCAACTTTTTCCAAGAAAAAAGTTGCCCGCCGTAAAGGCGGAAGGGGCCAGTAGCGCCGCTACAAACAATGGATCAGCTCACGATCTAAATGCCAAGCCGCCAAGCCGCCAAGCCGCCAAGCCGCCAAGCCAAGCCCCGACAACCCGTAAAGAACCAAAAAAAGCCGAAGCTGTCGATTCTGCCGACTACCGTTCGACTATGAGATGAAAGCGCATGCAGTGCCTGCGCCCCTACCTCATCGCCGAGCGGAGAACGCCCCATGAACAGCGCAGCCGAAACCCAGATCCGAGAACTGATCGAGCGTTGGATGCAGGCCGTACGTGACCGTGACATTGCGGCCATCGTTGCACCCTATGCCGACGATATCGTTGCCTTCGATGCGATTGCCGCCTTGCAATTCAAGGGCAAGGACGTCTACCAGAAACACTGGGAAATGTGCATGGGCTTCTGCACCGGGCCTATGGTGTTCGAGCAGACACAACTGACCGTGCATGCCGACGGTGACCTGGGCCTGGCCCATTGGCTCAATCGCTGTGGTCCCGCCGACGACGAGAACCAATGCGGCTTCATGCGCGCCACGGTGGCCTACCGCCGCACGGCAGGGCAGTGGCAGGTGATCCACGAACACTGGTCGGCGCCGTTCGACATGGAAACGCAAAAAGCACGTTTCGATCTCAAACCGTGATCCGCTATCGCCAAACGCACGTTGCCAATGTCCTGGAGACGACGATGAAATACCTGTGCCTGGTCTATTGTGACGAAGGGCTGCTGCACAGCCTGCCGGACAGTCCCGAAGATGCCGAATGCCTGGCCTACGCCGAAAGCCTGCACGGCTCCGGGCGTATGCTCGCCGCCGAGGCGCTCAAGCCGGTGCAGACTGCCACCACGGTGCGCGTGCGCGGTGGGCGCATGAGCCTCACCGATGGGCCGTTCGCCGAAACCAAGGAGCAGTTGGCCGGGTTCTACCTGGTCGATGCCCGCGACCTCAACGAGGCATTGAACATCGCCAGGGGCATCCCGGCGGCGCGGGTCGGCAGCGTCGAAGTACGGCCGGTGCGCGAACTGCAACCCTGACAGCGATGGAGAACAACAATAATGAGCCTTGCACAACCGGCGCCAGCGCAGCATGAGTTGGCCATCAGCCGATTGCTCGATGCACCTGCGGCCAAGGTCTTTCGTGCCTGGACCGATCCCCACTGGTTGAGTCAGTGGTGGGGGCCGCACGGCATGACCACCCCCGAGTGCGAAATGCAGTTGTGGGTCGGCGGGCTGTTCCGCACGCTCATGCGTGCTCCCGATGGCGCCGAGTACCCGACCCAGGGTGTGTTCCTGGACATTTCCGCACCTCACCGCCTGGTGTTCACCGATGCGTTCAGTCCAGGCTGGGTGCCGTCGAACAAAGCCTTCATGACCGCAGTGATCACCTTCGACGACGAGCACGGCAAGACCCGCTACACCGCGCGTGCCCTACACTGGAGCGCCGCCGACTGCCGCGCCCATGAAGAAATGGGCTTCTACCAGGGCTGGGGGGAAAGCCTCGATCGCTTGGAGGCTGTGGTCCAGCGGATGCCAGACTGATGGCGCCGCAGGACCAGGTTCGTGCCGAGGTCGAGGCGGTGTACCGCCAGGAATCCAGGCGAATCCTGGCGACGCTGATTCGTCTGCTGGGTGATTTCGACTTGGCCGAGGAGGCCTTGCATGAAGCCTTCTTCGTCGCGGTCGAGCGCTGGCAACGTGATGGGGTTCCTGCCAATCCGCGGGCCTGGCTGGTCTCCACCGGGCGTTTCAAGGCCATCGATGCGCTGCGTCGGCGCGCCCGTTTCGACCGCTCCCAGGCGGACCTGATGATGCTCATCGAAGGCCATGGCGGCGATCCGAGCGAAGACGAGCTGCTTGACGACGACCGCCTGCGGTTGATCTTCACCTGCTGCCACCCAGCGTTGGCGGCCGACGCCCAGGTGCCACTGACGTTGCGCGAGGTCTGTGACCTGACCACCGAGCAGATTGCCCGGGCGTTCCTGTTGAGTCCGGCAACCATTGCCCAGCGCATCGTCCGGGCCAAGGCCAAGATTCGCGATGCGGGTATTCCCTACCAGGTACCCGAGCTGCATGAGCTGCCGGAGCGTTTGGACAGCGTGCTGCGGGTGATCTACCTGGTATTCAACGAAGGCTACTCGGCATCGTCGGGCGAGGCCTTGTTGCAGCGGGAGTTGAGCGATGAAGCGATCCGGCTCGGCCGTCTGCTGGTGGGCTTGCTGCCGGACGCCGAGGCCACCGGCCTGCTAGCGTTGATGCTGCTGCAAGCCTCACGCCAGCGGGCGCGCAGCGATGCTGAGGGCAACCTGGTGCTGCTCGACCAACAGGACCGTAGCCTGTGGGACCGAGAGCAGATCGAGGAAGGCTGCGCGTTGGTGCGTCAGGCGTTGACCAGTCGTGCATTCGGCGCCTACACCGTGCAGGCAGCGATCGCCGCCCTGCATGCCGAAGCGCCGAATGCCGAGGCCACCGATTGGGCGGAGATCGTTGGGCTCTACGATGTACTGCAACGGCACTGGCCGTCGCCGGTGGTGGCGCTGAACAGGGCAGTGGCGTTGGCCAAGCGGGACGGGCCGCAGGCCGGGTTGCAGGCGGTCGAGACGATTCTGGCCGCGGGGGAATTGCGCGATTATCACCTGGCGCATGCGGCGCGAGCGGAACTGCATCAACAATTGGGCAATGTCGACGCAGCGCGATCGGCCTGGCGTCAGGCATTGACGCTTACCCGGCAGGCGCCGGAGCGGCGCCATATCGAGCAGCGTCTGCAGGCCTTGGCACACAGGCGGTGACCGCCTCGCCTATTGGCGGTTAGGCCTGCGAAGCATTCGGCGGCGCTGTCAGCTGGCCACGAAATTCGGCGGCGATACCAGTTCGACGGTCTGCTGCTTGCGTGGCGCCAGGATCTCGGCGACGCCTTCGACCACCAGCTCGTCGTTCTGGTTGTACACGTTGGTGGCGATGCGCACCTTGAATTTCGGCAGTTTTTCGAGGATTTCCAGGCGCACGGTCAGGGTGTCGCCGATCTTCACCGGCTTCTGGAAGCTCATCTGCTGGCCCAGATAGATGGTGCCGGGTCCCGGCAGGGTGCAGGCCACCGCGGCACTGATCAGTGCACCGCTGAACATGCCATGGGCAATACGCTCGCGGAACATGCTCTTGGCAGCAAACTCGGCATCCAGGTGGACCGGGTTGTGGTCACCGGACATCGCGGCGAACAGCTGGATGTCGCGTTCTTCCACGGACTTCTCGTAGCTGGCCTTCTGGCCGACTTCGAGGGCTTCGTAAGGCGTGTTGGTGACCTGGGTCATCGGGGCTTCCTTAATGGGCGGACGAGGCCGCGATCATTCACTGCGGGCAGGGCGGCAAAGGGCCAGTGCCTGCTCCAGCCAGCCGAGGATATCGGCTGTGACCTCGTCACGGTTGGTTTCGTTGAGCACTTCATGGCGAGCGCCGGGGTAAACCCGCAACTGTACATGAAGGTTTCCGGTCGCGCTCAGGGCGTCGGCCAGTTTCTTCAGACGCTTGCCGGCACTCACCGGATCACATTCGCCGCCGATGACCAGCAGCGGCAGGTTCGGGTCGATCTGGGCGAGGTTCTTCGCCTGACTGATGTGCGCCAGTCCGTGCAGCAGATCGAGCCACAATTGGTTGCTGCAGCGAAAGCCGCACAGGGGGTCGTGAATGTACTTGTCCACCTGCGCAGGGTCGCGGCTCAACCAGTCGAAAGCGGTACGGGTCGGGCGCAGGGCCTTGTTGAAGCTACCGAACGACAACCACTCGAGCAATGCACTGCGGCCCAGCGGCCCCTGGCGCCAGGTTTCTGCGCGCGCGATCAGCCGGGCCAGGCGGTACAGAGCAGCGGGTTGATAGTTGGAACCGCTGAGAATCGCCCCTTGCAGGCTCGCGCTGTGGTGCATCAGGTAGGCCTGGGCGATGTAACTGCCCATGCTGTGGCCGAACAGAAACAAAGGCGTACCGGGGAACTGCTGACCGATGTGTTGCGCCAACAGTCCCAGGTCGTCGACCACGGCTTCCCAACCCTGTTTGCGGGCGAACAGGCCCAGGCTGCCGAGCTCGGCGGTGCGCCCGTGACCGCGCAGGTCAGCCGCCAGCAAGGCGTAGCCAGCATTGCTCAGGATGCGGCCGAAGTGGTCATAGCGCCCGGCATGCTCGGCCATGCCGTGCACGAGCAGGACCACGGCCTTGACCGGGGTGGCCGGCAGCCACTGGTGTACATAAAGGCTGCAATGCTCGCTGGCAGGTAGCCAGAAGGCGTCGTAGGGCATGGTGGTTCCCTGGCACAAGGCTCATCCGCTCAGTGTACGCGCAACCCACGCAATTGCAGGAATGGCACAAATAAGATTCACGATGTTAATGGCGGCAGGTTGCGCATAGGCCACCTGGGGCTTAACTGCTAACGTCGAGGGTGTGCCTTTTCGTCGCGTGGCGATCAGATCAGGGAAACTCGCCCAGGTAGAGGAAGAACAATAAATGCAAGCCGATTTCTGGAACGACAAGCGCCCCGCGGGGGTTCCTTCCACCATCGATATCCATGCCTACGCCTCGGTGGTCGAGGTATTCGAGCGCTCTTGCAAGCGCTTCGCCGACCGGCCGGCCTACAGCAATCTCGGGGTGACCCTGAGCTATGCCGATCTCGATCGCCACTCCGCGGCCTTCGCCGCCTGGCTGCAGCACAACACCGACCTCGCGCCAGGCGATCGCATCGCAGTGCAGATGCCCAACGTCCTGCAACACCCGATTGCGGTTTTTGGCGCCCTGCGCGCCGGACTCATCGTGGTCAATACCAATCCGCTGTACACCGAGCGCGAGATGCGCCACCAGTTCAAGGACTCCGGGGCTCGGGCGCTGGTGTACCTGAATATGTTCGGCAAGCGGGTGCAGGAGGTGGTCGGCGATACCGCCATCGAATACCTGATCGAGGCGAAGATGGGCGACATGCTGCCCGCGGCCAAGGGTTGGCTGGTCAACACCGTGGTCGACAAACTCAAGAAAATGGTCCCGGCCTACAGCCTGCCCCAGGCCGTGCCGTTCAAGCAGGCGCTGCGCCAAGGCCAAGGGCTGGTCTGCAAGCCCGTACCGCTGGGGCTGGAGGATATCGCCGTACTGCAGTACACCGGCGGCACCACGGGCCTGGCCAAGGGCGCCATGCTGACCCATGCCAACCTGGTCGCCAACATGCTGCAGGTGCTGGCCTGCCTGTCGCAACAGGGGCCGGACGGACAAAAGCTGCTCAAGGAGGGGCAGGAGGTGATGATCGCGCCATTGCCGCTCTATCACATCTATGCCTTCACCGCGAACTGCATGTGCATGATGGTCAGCGGCAATCACAACGTGCTGATCACCAATCCGCGGGATATCCCAGGATTCATCAAGGAACTGGGCAAATGGCGGTTTTCAGCGCTGCTGGGGCTCAATACCCTGTTCGTGGCGCTGATGGATCACCCAGGCTTCCGCCAGCTGGACTTTTCGGCACTGAAGATCACCAATTCCGGCGGCACGGCCCTGGTCAAGGCGACTGCCGAGCGCTGGGAGAGCCTTACCGGCTGCCGTATCGTCGAGGGCTACGGACTGACCGAAACCTCACCAGTAGCCAGCACCAACCCCTACGGCCAGTTGGCACGCATCGGCACGGTCGGCATTCCGGTGGCCGGCACGGCCTTCAAGGTGATCGATGACGACGGCAACGAGTTGCCGCTGGGCGAGCGGGGCGAGTTGTGCATCAAGGGTCCGCAGGTGATGAAGGGCTACTGGCAGCAACCGGAAGCCACCGCCCAGGCCCTGGATGCCGAGGGCTGGTTCAAGACCGGTGACATTGCGGTGATCGACCCGGACGGTTTCACCCGAATCGTCGACCGCAAGAAGGACATGATCATCGTCTCGGGCTTCAACGTGTACCCCAACGAAATCGAGGACGTGATCATGGGGCACCCGCAGGTGGCCAATTGCGCGGTCATCGGCGTGCCGGACGAGCGTTCGGGGGAGGCGGTGAAACTGTTCGTCGTGCCACGTGCCGGCGGCGTGACGGTCGAGGAGCTCAAGGATTATTGCAAGGCCAACTTCACCGGCTACAAGGTGCCAAAGCACATCGTTTTGAGGGATGCGTTGCCGATGACACCGGTGGGCAAGATTCTGCGCCGCGAGTTGCGTGATATCGCCTGACGGCCGTCGCGATCAAGCCGCTCTAACAGGCCGCTTTTGGCCTGTTTTGCGACATTTTGGATAATTACTCTAAAAATGACTCAGATAGTTCATTGAGTCATTTTGGTGACCGTAAGGCCTCACTTTGGCTCTAGGCGGCCCTAGGCAAAGCTGTTACGCTCGGCGCGCTTTCAGACGTTTCGCTCTCCAACGAAGCGTCATTCATATCAATAATAAACGCATCGACGCGTGAATCGAACTTCGCTGTTGCTGAAGGAGTGGGCTTCCATGATCGAACATTTTTGGAAGGATAAGTACCCAGCCGGGATTACGGCGGAAATCAATCCTGACGAATTTCCCAATATCCAGGCAGTACTCAAGCAATCCTGCCAACGCTTTGCCGACAAACCGGCCTTTAGCAACCTGGGCAAGACTATCACCTACGGCGAGCTGTATACCTTGTCCGGGGCGTTCGCGGCCTGGCTGCAACAGCACACCGACCTCAAGCCTGGCGACCGTATCGCCGTGCAACTGCCAAACGTCCTGCAATACCCGGTGGCGGTGTTCGGGGCAATGCGCGCGGGCTTGATCGTGGTCAACACCAACCCGTTGTACACGGCGCGGGAGATGGAGCACCAGTTCAATGACTCGGGGGCCAAGGCCCTGGTGTGTCTGGCGAACATGGCCCACCTCGCCGAGAAGGTGGTGCCCAAGACCCAGGTCAAGCACGTCATCGTCACCGAAGTGGCTGACCTGTTGCCGCCACTCAAGCGCCTGCTGATCAACAGCGTGATCAAGTACGTGAAGAAGATGGTGCCGGCCTACCGCCTGCCCCAGGCGGTGCGCTTCAACGACGCATTGGCGCTGGGCAAGGGCCAGCCGGTTACCGAGGCCAATCCTCAGGCCAATGACGTGGCGGTGTTGCAATACACCGGGGGCACCACGGGCGTAGCCAAGGGGGCGATGCTCACCCATCGCAACCTGGTGGCCAACATGCTGCAATGCCGGGCATTGATGGGAGCCAATCTGCAGGAGGGCTGCGAGATCCTCATCACTCCGCTGCCGCTGTACCACATCTATGCCTTCACCTTCCATTGCATGGCGATGATGCTGATCGGTAACCACAACGTGCTGATCAGCAATCCGCGCGACTTGTCGGCGATGGTCAAGGAACTGGGCAAGTGGAAGTTCAGCGGCTTCGTCGGCCTCAACACCTTGTTCGTCGCCCTGTGCAACAACGAGGCATTCCGCGCGCTGGACTTCTCCGCGCTGAAGATCACCCTCTCCGGCGGCATGGCCCTGCAACTGAGCGTGGCCGAGCGCTGGAATGCCGTTACCGGCTGCGCCATCTGCGAAGGCTACGGCATGACCGAGACCAGTCCGGTGGCCACGGTCAACCCGGCCGAAGCCAACCAGGTCGGCACCATCGGCATTCCGGTGCCGTCGACCCTGTGCAAGGTCATCGACGACAGCGGTAACGAGTTGCCGCTGGGCGAGATTGGCGAGTTGTGCATCAAGGGGCCGCAGGTGATGAAAGGCTACTGGCAGCGCGAGGAGGCTACCGCGGAGATCCTCGACGGCGAGGGCTGGCTCAAGACCGGTGACATCGCGCTGATCCAGCCCGATGGCTACATGCGCATCGTCGACCGCAAGAAGGACATGATCCTGGTTTCCGGTTTCAACGTGTATCCCAACGAGCTCGAAGATGTGCTCGCCAGCCTGCCGGGGGTGCTGCAGTGCGCCGCCATTGGTGTGCCGGATGAGAAATCCGGTGAAGTGATCAAGGTGTTCATCGTGGTCAAGCCGGGCATGACCTTGACCAAGGAGCAGGTCATGCAGCACATGCGTGCCAACGTCACCGGTTACAAGGTGCCGCGCTACATCGAGTTTCGCGATTCGCTGCCGACCACCAACGTCGGCAAGATCCTGCGCCGTGAACTGCGTGATGAAGAGTTGAAGAAGCAAGGTCTGAAGAAGATCGCCTGATCTGCGCAGGCCTCATCGCCGGCTTGCCGGCGATGAGGCTGCTGAAATCAGCGCAGCTTTTCGAGCATCTGGTAGTACCACATCCCCGCCGCCAACAGCGGATTGCCCAGCAGATCTCCCATCGGCACGCGCACGTGCTTGCACGCGGCGAAGGTGTCGAACTTCTCCAATGTGCCCGTGAGCGCCTCGGCCATGATCTCGCCCATGATGTGGCTGGTGGCGATACCGTGCCCAGAGTAGCCCTGGCAGTACCAGACGTTGTCCGACAGCTTGCCCAGCTGTGGGATGCGATTGACCACGATACCCATGGCGCAGCTCCACTGGAACTCGATCGGCACGCCTTTGAGTGCCGGAAAGGTGCGTTCGATGCAGGGGCGCAGTTCGCCTTCGATATCGCGTGAGTCCCGGCCCGAATAGTTGGCGCCACCGCCGAACAGCAGTCGCTTGTCGGCGGTGAGACGGTAGTAGTCGAGGACGAAGCGGCAGTCGTACACCGCCAGATCCTGCGGGTTGATCTGCTCGGCCAGGTCACCCAGCGGTGCGGTGGTGACGATGCCGCCCATGGCGGGAAAGATCTTGCCCTTGAGCTGGCGTTTTTCCAGCTTGTGGTAGACGTCGCCGGCCAGCATCACCTGGCGCGCTTCGATCCGCCCCTTGGCGGTGACCACGGCAGGGCGCGGGCCGTGGACGATGTCCAGCACTTCGGAGTTCTCGAAGATCAGCGCGCCCAGGCCATGGGCTGCGCGGGCCTCGCCCAGGCACAGGTTGAGCGGGTGCAGGTGCAGGTTGCGCTGATTCTTCAGTGCACCCAGGTACAGCGGGCTCTGCAGGTGGCGGGCGACACCTTCGCGGTCGAGCAACTGCACCTGCTCGCCCATGCCGCGGCGGTGGGCTTCGGCCTCGAAGCTGCGTAGTTCATTCATGTGCGAAGGTTTCATCGCGGCATGCAGGTGACCTCGCTTGAGATCGCACTCGATGCCGTAGCGCGCCACGCGCTGCTCGATCACCTGGTGCCCGCGCCAGCGCAGGTGCCAGATGAAGTCATCCACTTCGGTGCCCAGACGGTTACGCATCTGTGCACGCATGGCCTCGTCACCCGAGAGACTGCCGGTCACCTGACCGCCATTGCGGCCACTGGCCCCCCAGCCGATGCGGTTGGTTTCGACGATGGCCACTTTCAGGCCACGTTCGGCCAGTTCCACGGCGGTGGCAACGCCGGTGAAGCCGCCGCCGATGATGGCGACGTCGACCTGTACCGTGCCTTCGAGCTGCGGGTATTCGGTGTGGTCGTTGAGGCTGGCACTGTAGTAGGACGGCGCGCGCTGGGCCGGGCCGTGGTTCGCTGCTGCGTTCATGGGTGTTCCTTGTTCTGAATGGGGTAGGGCTCAGGCCTGGTGCAGGTACCAGCGCCAGTCCTGCTCGCTGACTTCGGCCATGAACTGGCGGTACTCGGCACGCTTGACCTTCAGGTATACGCCGAGAAACGCCTCGCCAAGCGCTTCGCGGGCCCAGGTCGATCGCTCCAGGGTCTCGAGCACGCTGAGCCAGTCGGTGGGCAGGTGCTCGTTGGCCTGGGCATAGCCGTTGCCTTCGACCGGCGCGCCGGGATCGAGCTGCTCGCGGATACCGCTGTGGGTGGCCGCCAGGATGGCTGCAGCGGCCAGATAGGGGTTGGCGTCGGCACCACAGATGCGGTGTTCGATATGCCGGCTGGCCGCTGGGCCACCGGGCACCCGCAGGCTGACCGTGCGGTTGTCGACGCCCCAGGTCGGCGCCAGCGGTGCATAGCTGTTGGCCTGGAAGCGGCGGAACGAGTTGGCGTTGGGGCAGAACAGCAACAGCGAGTCGCGCAGGTGGCGCAACATGCCGGCCACAGCCTGACGCAACAATGGAGTGCCGGCCTTGTCGTCACTGGCGAACAGGTTGTTGCCAGCGCTGTCGGCCAAGCTCAGGTGCATGTGCATGCCGGTGCCGGCCAGGTGCGCGAAGGGCTTGGCCATGAAGCACGCCTGCATGCCATGGGCGTGCGCCACGCCTTTTACCAGGCGCTTGTAGCGCACAGCCTGATCCATCGCAGCCAACGCGTCGCCGTGCTCCAGGGTGATTTCCACCTGGCCGGGCGCGTATTCGGAGATCGCCGTGCGTGCGGGAATCCCTTGGGCCTTGCAGGCGGCATAGAGGTCGGCGAGGAACGGCTCGATCTGCTCCAGTTCACGCAAGCCGTACACCTGGGTCGATCGTGGACGACCGCCATCGCTGTCCAGGGCCGGCTGCGGGCGGCCCTGGGCATCGCGTTGCTGGTCGAGCAGGTAGAACTCCAGCTCGCAGGCCATCACCGGGTGGTAGCCGTCGGCCTTGAGTGCTTCGATGGTACGCAACAGTACATGGCGAGGGTCGGCGACACTGGCGGGCAGGCCCTCGGTCGGGTGCATGCTGACCTGCACTGCAGCCGTCGGCACTCGCCGCCAGGGCAGCCGTACCAAGCTGCCTTCCAGAGGGTAGGCGCGGCAGTCGATATCGCCGACGTCCCAGACCAGGCCTGAGTTTTCCACGTCGTCGCCATTGACGGTCAGGCCGAGGATGGTACTCGGCAGCGGTCGACCGCTCTGGTACACCGCCAGCAATTCGTCGCGGTGCAGCAGCTTGCCGCGGGGCACGCCATTGGCGTCGAGGATGAACAGTTCGAACAGTTCGACATCGGGGTTGGCAGCCAGAAACTGGCTGGCCTGCTCTACAGGTGCAAAGTGCATGTTTTTTCGCTCGTGGGCACACCGGGCCGCCACGTTTGCGGGCGGTCCAGCTGGGTCGAGCGGCCAGAGAACGGCCGCGTTCGGTCACAGGGGCGAGAGCGAGGTATCCGGTGGGCGGGCGTGCCGGCAGTGCCACAGGGCCCAGAAGGCGAGGATGACGTGGACCAGCGGATTTTCACCGGCGCAGGTCCTGGCCTTCGGTAGCGAAGGGCGGGGCAGCGGGGGCGCGATGGTCGGGACGGGGATCATGCCTTGGATACTCACATGGGGCTTAAGGTTGATTAAAGCAGTGAATGGCAACCTTTACGTTGGGGTTGGCTAAACATTTGGGGCGTTAGGGCGGGCCCTTTCGCTTTCAGACTCGACGCAATCCTGTAGGAGCGGGTTTACCCGCGAAAGGGCCTGCACAGAAAGCAAAGAACCCACAAATCTGCGACAATCGCGCATCCTCACGAATGCCGATCATGAAAAAGCAGGCTCACCTGCATCACTAAAAAGCCCCATGACTGACCACGCCATCGACAAACTGCTGCAAAACCTCGACCACGCCATGATCGCCGACCGCCACCGTCTGCGCCGGCAATTGCATGAGCTGCGCAAGCGCCCCGATGAGGCGAAGCTCGCGCAGTGGGTGGAGAAGGTCCAGGCGTCCTGCGCCCAGGTCACCGCACGGCAGAACAGCGTGCCGCAGATTCGCTACGACGACAGCCTGCCGATCGCCGCCAAGCGCGACGAAATCAAGAAGGCCCTGGCCGAGCATCAGGTGTTGGTGATCGCCGGCGAAACCGGATCGGGCAAGACTACCCAGTTGCCGAAGATCTGTCTGGAGTTGGGCCGGGGTAGCCATGGTCTGATCGCCCATACCCAGCCCCGCCGGATCGCGGCACGCAGCGTGGCGGCCCGGGTCGCCGAAGAACTCGGCACGCCGCTGGGCGCGCTGGTCGGCTATCAGGTGCGCTTCGAGGACCAGAGCGATGCCAACACCCTGGTCAAGCTGATGACCGACGGCATCCTGTTGGCCGAGACCCAGCACGATCGCTTCCTCGAGCGCTACGACACGATCATCGTCGACGAAGCCCACGAGCGCAGTCTGAACATCGATTTTCTGCTCGGCTACCTCAAGACCCTGCTGCACCGCCGGCCTGACCTGAAACTGATCATCACCTCGGCGACCATCGACCCTGAGCGCTTCTCCAAGCACTTCGATGGCGCGCCGATCATCGAGGTGTCCGGCCGTACCTACCCCGTCGAAACCTGGTACCGGCCATTGACCAGCGAACAGGACGAGGAAGGCAATCAGGTCGAGGAGGACCTCACGGTCGACCAGGCGATCCTCGCCACCCTCGACGAGATCGCCCACCACGAGCGCAGCAACGGCAAGGGGCCGGGCGATGTGCTGGTGTTCCTGCCTGGCGAGCGTGAGATCCGCGATGCCGCCGAGATTCTGCGCAAGGCGCAGCTGCGCCACACCGAGATCCTGCCGCTTTACGCACGCTTGTCGCCGGCCGAGCAGCAACGCATTTTCCAGCCGCACACCGGACGTCGGGTGGTGCTTGCCACCAACGTGGCGGAAACCTCGCTGACCGTACCCGGCATTCGTTACGTGATCGATACCGGTACTGCCCGCATCAGCCGCTACAGCTACCGCGCCAAGGTCCAGCGCCTGCCGATCGAGGCGGTGTCCCAGGCCAGCGCCAATCAGCGCAAGGGGCGTTGTGGACGGGTCGAGCCTGGTATTTGCGTACGGCTGTACAGCGAGGAGGACTTCAACGGCCGGCCTGCCTTCACCGATCCAGAGATCCTGCGCACCAACCTGGCGGCGGTGATCCTGCAGATGTTGCACCTGCGCCTAGGCGCCATCGACGCTTTCCCCTTCATCGAGCCGCCGGATGGCAAGGCCATCAGCGATGGCTTCAATTTGTTGCAGGAGCTGTCGGCGGTCAACCGCGAGAACCAGCTGACCCCGCTCGGGCGCCAATTGGCGCGTTTGCCGATCGATCCTCGGCTGGGTCGCATGCTCCTCGAAGGCGCCCGCCAGGGCAGCCTGCAGGAGGTGTTGATCGTGGCCAGTGCCTTGTCGGTACAAGACCCCCGCGAGCGCCCACCCGAGCGCCAGCAGGCCGCCGACCAGGCGCATGCCCAGTGGAAGGATGTCGATTCCGACTTCGCCGCGTTGGTGAATCTGTGGCGTGGCTTCGAGGAGCAGCGTCAGGCTTTGACCGCCAGTCCGCTGCGCAACTGGTGCCGCAAGCACTTCCTCAATTACCTGCGGCTTCGTGAATGGCGAGACGCCCACCGCCAGCTGGCGCTGATCTGCCGCGACCTGCAACTGGCGGTGAACAAGGAACCGTGCGATTACCAGAAGCTGCACAAGGCGATCCTCAGTGGACTGCTCAGCCAGATCGGCCACAAGACCGATGAAGGCGACTACCAAGGTGCTCGTCAACGGCGCTTCTGGGTCCATCCATCGTCAGGCATCGGGCGCAAGCGCCCGCAGTGGGTGATGGCAGCCGAACTGGTCGAAACCACCAAACTGTATGCGCGGATGGTGGCCAAGATCGAGCCCGACTGGATCGAGCCGTTGGCCGGCCACCTGGTCAAGAAGAACCACTTCGAACCGCATTGGGAGAAGAAGCGCGGGCAGGTGGTGGCCTACGAACAGATCACCTTGTACGGCTTGATCCTGGTCGGTCGCCGCCCCGTGCACTTCGGCCCGATCGATCCGGTCATCTCGCGGGAGCTGTTCATTCGTGAAGGCTTGGTGGGGGGGGAAATCCAGTCACGGGCCAAATGCCTGGCGGCCAACAAGCGCCTGCTCGAACAGCTCGACGAGCTGGAGGCCAAGGCCCGCCGGCGTGACATCCTGGCCGACGAGGAAACCCTCTACGCCTTCTACGAGGCGCGCCTGCCCGCGGAGATCCACCAGACCGCGACCTTCGACAGCTGGTATCGGATGAACAGCCAGAAGGACGCCAACCTGCTGATCATGCGCGAGGAAGACGTTCTGGCCCGTGAGGCCAGCGAGGTCACTGCGGCGCAATACCCGGACACCCTACAGTTGGGCGATCTGCGCCTGCCGCTGAGCTACCACTTCGAACCTGGGCACCCCCGGGACGGCGTAACGGTGCGCGTGCCAGCCCCATTGCTGCCGAGCCTGCCGGGCGAGCGCCTGGAATGGCTGGTGCCAGGGCTGATCGAAGCCAAGTGCGTGGCACTGGTACGCAACCTGCCCAAGGCCCTGCGCAAGAACTTCGTGCCGGTGCCTGACTTCGTCAAGGCGGCGCTGGCGCGCATGAGTTTCGGCCAGGGCGCGTTGCCTCAGGCGCTGGGCCAGGAACTGCTGCGCATGACCGGTGCCCGTGTGCCGGACGAAGCTTGGGAGGAGTCGGTGAGCCTGGTCGAAGGGCATCTGCGGATGAACATCGAAGTTCTCGATGGCCAGGGCAAGTTCCTTGGCGAGGGCCGTGATCTGGCTGAACTGACCGCGCGCTTCGCTGCCGCCAGCCAGGCGGCCTTGGCCGTTCCGCGTAACGACAAGGCCGAACAACCGGTGCAGGCCAAGGCTTTCAGCGAAGTTGCGCAGACGGCTCAGCAGAAGATCGCCGGGCTGTCGATGACGGTTTACCCAGCACTGGTCGAGGAAAACGGCACGGTTCGCGAAGGGCGTTTCTCGACCCAGGCCGAGGCCGAATTCCAGCACCGCCGCGCCCTGCAGCGTCTGTTGCTGCAACAGCTGGCGGAGCCGGCCAAGTTCCTGCGCGGCAAGCTGCCGGGCCTGACCGAGTTGGGCCTTTTGTACCGGGAGCTGGGCCGTATCGAAGCGCTGGTGGAGGACATCCTGCTGGCGAGCCTGGACACCTGCATCCTCGAAGGCGAGTCACCGTTGCCCCGCGATGGTGCCGCGCTGGCCGGACTCGCCGAACGCAAGCGCGGCAACTGGGCAGAGCATGCCGAGCGCCTGGCGCGCCAGACCCTGGAGGTCCTCAAGCTGTGGCATGGCCTGCAGAAGCGCTTCAAGGGCAAGATCGACCTGAGCCAGGCAGTTGCGCTCAACGACATCAAGCAGCAATTGGCCAACCTGGTGTATCCGGGCTTCGTGCGCGAGACGCCGAATGCCTGGTTCAAGGAGTTGCCGCGCTACCTCAAGGCGGTGGAACTGCGCCTGGAAAAACTCGGTGCGCAGGTGCAGAAGGACCGGGTGTGGAGCGGCGAACTGGGCAACCTCTGGGCCCAGTACAAGGCCCGTGCCGACAAGCATGCCCAGGAAGGCAAGCGTGACGAGCAGTTGACCCTGTACCGCTGGTGGTTGGAGGAATACCGGGTGTCGTTGTTCGCCCAGCAGTTGGGGACCAAGGTGCCTATTTCGGACAAGCGACTGAGCAAGCAGTGGAGTCAGGTGGAAGGCTAAACTTCCGCAGATGTGGCAATATTGAGGCAATTTGGGCCGCGTTGCGGCCCTTTCGCGGGGGCAGAGTCGAGGAACCCGCGTAGGAGGGCACTGCCCTCGTCATTGAGTTGGTACTAAAGTGCCATTATTCAGTCATGTTTTCTGCCAGCGCCCCGTGGCGATGGCCTTTGACCAGAGGAACGACCGTGCATAACGTCGTGATCAGCGGCACCGGCCTGTATACCCCGGCCCAGAGCATTTCCAACGAAGAACTGGTGCAGTCCTTCAACACCTGGGCGCAGCAGTACAACCAGGACAACGCCGCCGCCATCGAGCGCGGCGAACTCGAAGCCGCGCCCGAATCCAGCGCCGCGTTCATCGAGAAGGCCTCGGGCATCAAGAGCCGCTTCGTCATGGACAAGGACGGCATTCTCGACCCGCAGCGCATGAAGCCGCGCCTGCCGGAGCGCTCCAACGACGAGCCGTCGATTCTCTGCGAGATGGCTGTGGCCGCTGCCCGCCAGGCCTTGCAGCGTGCCGGGCGTACCGCCGCGGATGTCGACGGAGTGATCGTCGCCTGTTCCAACCTGCAGCGTCCGTACCCCGCCATTGCCATCGAAGTGCAGCAGGCGTTGGGCATCCAGGGCTTTGCCTTCGACATGAACGTGGCCTGCTCGTCGGCCACCTTCGGCATTCAGACCGCCGCCAACAGCGTGCAACTGGGCCAGGCCCGTGCGGTGCTGATGGTCAACCCGGAGGTGTGCACCGGCCACCTCAACTTCCGTGACCGCGACAGCCATTTCATCTTCGGGGACGCCGCCACCGCCGTGCTGATCGAGCGCGCCGACCTGGCCACCTCGGAGCATCAGTTCGATATCGTCAGCAGCAAGCTGTGGACCGAATTCTCCAACAACATTCGCAACAACTTCGGCTTCCTCAACCGCGCAGCCGAAGAGGGCATCGGTGCGCCCGACAAGCTGTTCATCCAGGAGGGGCGCAAAGTCTTCCGCGAGGTGTGCCCGAAGGTCGCCGAGCTGGTTGGTCAGCACCTGGAGGAGAACGACCTGCAACCATCCGACGTGAAGCGCTTCTGGCTGCACCAGGCGAACCTGAGCATGAACCACCTGATCGTCAAGAAGCTGTTGGGGCGTGAGGTGGATGAGCAGGAAGCGCCAGTGATCCTCGATCGCTATGCCAATACCAGTTCGGCGGGGTCGGTGATTGCCTTCCACCTGTACCAGGATGATCTGGCTCCGGGTGCGCTGGGTGTACTGAGTTCGTTTGGGGCGGGGTATTCGATCGGGAGCGTGATCCTGCGCAAGCGCTGAGTTCTGTCGCGCCTGTTCAGCCCTCTTCGCGGGCAAGTCGGGGCGCCGAACCGCCGCTCCCACAGTGGCCACAGTTCTCTGCGCGACAGCGCAGAAGGGCTGGGTGATCTCCCACAAGTACCGCACAGCTTTCGTGGGGCTTGCCCGCCAAGAGGGCGATGCATTTCCAACAGGCAAAAAAGGCAGGAAACGCCGGATGGGGTCGGCATTTCCCGCCTCAGAGTGAAACGGAGCAGGGTGTCGCTTAGAACTTGGCTTCCAGGTCGACCTGCAGGGTGTCGACATCAGCATTGCTGTTGGGCAATTGCGACAGGTCGGTCTTGGCCATCAGGTAAGCAGCACCGAGCGAGAAGTTCTTGTCGATCTCGTAGCCGACCTTGAACTTGTGACCACGCGAACCCGTGAAGCCGTTGCCGAAGTCCGAGTCGGTGAACAGGCTGACCACCGCGTTACGCTGGACATCGCGGTAGTTGTAATCCAGGCTCCAGGCGCCGACCTTGGTCTTCAAACCTGCCAACCAGCCCACGTCAGCACCGTCGGTGCTCTCGGTGTTCTTGACGTATTGGCCGTACGCGGACAACGGGATGGCGAAGCCAGTGAAGTCGAGCTGACCGAAGCCTTCGACCAGATTGAACTCGTTGGTGGTATTGCCCAGCGAAGCCAGCAGCGCCGAGGCTTTGTCATTGTCATAGCCGTAGATGCTCGCGCCCACGGTCAGCTTGAGGACGTCGGCCGGTGCGAACTTGGCACCCAACTGGCCGTGGTAGAGCTGCGCGTCGTGCTTGTACTGGACGCCGTCACCGTCGACGTTGTCTTTGAGGGTGTACTGACCGGCACTGGCGAATACTTCGGCGCCACCCAGGTCGGTCTTGTAGGTGGCTGCCACGCCTTCGGGGTTGATGTCGCCGTCCCAGATGATGTCGCCCATGCTGACCCAGGGCTGTTGCATCTTGCCGCCGATCAGGTGCAAGCCCGGCAGTGCGGTGGGGTGCCAATCCAGGTACGCCAGGTCGACCCACAGGTTCTTCTTGTCGAAATAGTTGTCCAGGCTCTGGTTGGTCGAGCGACGGTCGGAGCTGCTGCCGGTGGCGATACGCACGCCAGCGTCGACCTGCGGGTTGATTTCGCTATAGAAGCCGACGCGGGCACGCACGCGCTGACGGTCCTGGTTGCCACTGCTGCTGTTCGGGTCGTCGACGTTGACGTCTTCGTAGCGCAGGCGTACATCACCCTTGATCTGGGTTTTGGCGGCCCAGGCAACTTTCTGCTCGAAGGAACTCATACGCTCTGCCTGAGCTTTCTGATCCGCCTTTTCCTTGGTTTCCGTGGCCAGGTCGGCCTGCAGTTCGTTGTACTGCGCCTGGTTGATGGAACCGTTGGCGCGGAGCATTTCGAGCAGCTTGGCGTCGACTGCAGCACTGGCCGGAGTACTCAGAGCCAGCATCATGCCGGTGAGGCTCACTCCGGTAAGTGTAGAAACAAGACGCATAAGGTTCTCCCTGTTGGAAATAAGTGGGGAGGCTTTTGCGCCCGCCCCCAAGTTGGCATGTCTTCGGAAAAGGCCTGGCTAGACAGGTTTCTGGGGTTCCGGAAAACAGGCGCAAGTATTGCGGCGGGGAATGACAGATTGATGTCTAATTGATGGCGTTGCGGTTAAGTGTTTGAGATTGAAAGGTTTGAGGAAAACATCCGCTCATTTGAGTGAAACGGCCTTCTCCCGGATACTGGTAGCCTTCCACTGCGAGTCGAAAACGTGACCAGCCTCTACAGCCTTGCCCACTTGCGTGATCTACCGGCAGCGACCTGGGACGCCTTGGTGCCTGCCGGCCAACCGTTTTTGCGCCACGCTTTCCTCACTGCGCTGGAGGACAGTGGCAGTGTTGCACCGGCCACGGGTTGGGCTGCCGAACACCTGCTGCTGGAGCGCGATGGCGAGGTCCGCGCGATACTGCCGGCCTACCGTAAATGGCATTCGTTCGGCGAATACGTGTTCGACCATGGTTGGGCCGACGCCTGCGAGCGTGCCGGCATCGCCTATTACCCCAAGTTGCTCGGTGCGGTGCCGTTCAGTCCTGTCGCCGGTCCGCGCCTGTTGGTGACCGATCCCGCCGATGGCTTGCTGCTGTTGCAGGCGTTGCCCGAATACCTGGGCAAGGGCGGACTTTCCGGAGCGCACATCAACTTCACCGATCCTGGGCTGGACCAGCACCTGGCTGGACAGCCCGGTTGGCTCGAGCGCCTGGGTTGCCAGTTTCACTGGCGCAACCGCAGCTATGGGGATTTCCAGGACTTCCTCGACACCTTGAGTTCGCGCAAGCGCAAGCAGATGCGCAAGGAGCGTGAGCAGGTAGCTGGGCAGGGCATCGAATTTCGCTGGTACCAGGGGCACGAGCTGAGCGAGGCGCAATGGGATTTCGTCTACCGCTGTTATGCCAATACCTATGCGGTACGCCGCCGCGCGCCTTACCTGACCCGTGAGTGCTTCAGCCTATGGGCCGAGCGTATGCCCGAGGCGCTGCGCGTGGTGATGGCTCGGCAGGGTGGCCGCGACGTGGCCATGGCCCTGAGCCTGGTCGGTGGTGACAACCTGTATGGCCGTTATTGGGGCTGCCTGGACGAATTCGACCGGCTGCATTTCGAGACCTGTTTCTATCAAGGCATGGACTTCGCCATAGCCGAGGGCATCCAGCGTTTCGATGCCGGCGCCCAAGGCGAACACAAGTTGATTCGCGGTTTCGAACCGGTGCTGACGCGGTCGTGGCACTACCTGTTGCACCCCGGATTGCGACGTGCGGTGGATGAGTTTCTGCAGCAGGAGCGTGAGGGCGTGCGGGCCTACGCCGAGCAGGCCCGGGAGATGTTGCCCTACCGGCGCGATTGATCGCGCCGTGTGGCACAGGCTGCGCCTGTGTTCGCGGGACAAGCCCGCTCCCACAGAGTGAACACCCTCCTAGCAGGCAACCCCCCACCTCCCACAGAGTGAACACCCTCCTAGCAGGCAACCCCCCACCTCCCACAGAGTGAACACTCTCCTTGCAGGCAACTCCACACCTGTGGGAGCGGGCTTGTCCCGCGAACACGGGCGCAGCCCGTGCCATCCACCGCCGCCATCAAAGGGTAAAGCGCTTCACCAAGCCATTGAGCCCGGTGGCCAGGCGCGACAGTTCCTGGCTCGAGGCATTGGTCTGTTGCGAACCGGAGGCGCTCTGCACCGACAGGTCGCGGATGTTGGTGAGATTGCGATCGACCTCCCGCGCCACCTGCGCCTGCTCCTCGGCTGCACTGGCGATCACCAGGTTGCGCTCGTACATCTCGCTGATCCCTGAGGTGATCTCATGTAACGCCTGCCCGGCACTCTGCGCCAGTTCCTGGGTCGAGTTCTGCGTGCGGTGCGCCAGGGCCCTTACTTCGTCGGCCACCACGGCAAAACCACGCCCGGACTCCCCAGCCCGGGCGGCCTCGATGGCGGCGTTCAGCGCCCGGGTCAGCAGCCAGGCCAGGACGATGGTCACCAGCGCCGCCAGCACGATCACCGCGATCACCACCGTGCGCGATTGCCCATAGCGCTCGGCTGAGAGGGTACCCTCGCGCTCGATGCCCTTGCCATACAGATCGCCCAGTTCGGCCAGTTGCGCACCGGTGCCATCGACCATCGGCTTCATGTCCACCAGCACGAGCTTCTGCAGGGCGGCGCTGTCGCCGCGCCGGGCCAGGGCGAAGGAGTCGGCCATGCCCTTCTGGTACACCGCGAAGTCGCGCCTGAACAGCTGGTACAGGCGGGTTTCCTCCGGCGTGTCGACGAGCGCCTCGTAGGCCTGGATGTTTTGCATCAGCACCGTATTGCGCGCCTCGTACTGGCTGACATAGGTGTCGACGTTGGCCGGGTTGGGGTCGAGCGCCACGCGCAGCGAGATGGTGCGGATGCGCAGCATGTTTTCGCGGATGGCGTCCACGGTGCGAATGCTTGGCACCCAGTCCTTTTCCATCGCCGTGGCCGAATCACGAATGGTCGACATCTTGGCCAGCGAAAACACCCCAAGAAACGCAACCATCAGTGCAATACAGGCAAAGCCCGAAGCAGCCCTTGGCGCGACACTCCATCTGCGTAACAGCATTATCACTTCGCCGGCCCACCAGGGCCTGTAGTTGTTGAGTCGTACGACAACTTCTATCGGCGAGGTGGGCGGACGCTTGAGGGGCGGGCAGGGGTCAATCGACGCCGACGAAACCCCCGGTCTGGTGGTGCCAGAGGCGGGCATACAAGCCCTGCTGGGCCAGCAGTTCGGCATGGGTGCCGGTTTCTACCACGTGGCCCTGGTCGAGCACCACCAGGCGGTCCATGCGGGCGATGGTCGACAGGCGGTGGGCGATGGCGATCACCGTCTTGCCCTGCATCAGGGTTTCCAGGCTTTCCTGGATCGCGGCTTCTACCTCCGAGTCCAGGGCCGAGGTGGCTTCGTCCATGATCAGGATCGGTGCATTCTTCAACAGCACTCGGGCAATGGCGATGCGCTGGCGCTGGCCGCCGGACAGCTTGACCCCGCGTTCACCGACATGGGCATCGAAGCCGGTACGGCCCTGGGCGTCGGACAACTGCGGGATGAAGCCATCGGCCCGTGCCCGCCGTACCGCCTCGAGCAACTGCGCCTCGCTGGCGTCGGGACGGCCGTAGAGCAGGTTGTCGCGGATCGAGCGGTGCAGCAGCGAGGTGTCCTGGGTAATCATGCCGATCTGCGCGCGCAGACTGGTCTGGCTGACCTCGGCGATGTCCTGACCATCGATCAGGATGCGCCCGCCCTGTACGTCGTAAAGGCGCAACAACAGGTTCACCAGGGTCGACTTGCCCGCACCCGAGGGGCCGATCAGGCCGATTTTCTCGCCGGGACGGATATCCAGGTTCAGCCCCTCGATGACCTTGGCGCCCTTGCCATAGTGGAAGTCGACATCGTCGAAACGCACGTTCCCTCGGCTGACCTTGAGGGGCGGAGCGTCGGGTTTGTCACGCACGGTGACCGGTTGGGCGATGGTCTGCAGACCGTCCTGGACCATGCCGATGTTCTCGAAGATGCCGTTGACCACCCACATGATCCAGCCTGACATGTTGACGATGCGGATCACCAGTCCGGTGGCCAGGGCGATGGCGCCCACGGTGATCAGTGACTGGCTCCACAACCACAGGGCCATCCCCGTGGTGACCACCACCAGCAGGCCATTGAGGGTGGTGATGACCACGTCCATGCTGGTGATGACCCGCGAAGCCAGCTGGGTCTTCTCGGTCTGTTCGCGAATTGCCTCGCGCGCGTACTGTTGTTCGTAGTCGGTATGGGCGAACAGTTTCAATGTCGCGATGTTGGTATAGCCGTCGACGATGCGCCCCATGAGCTTGGAGCGGGCGTCGGATGAGATCACCGAACGTGCCTTGACCCGTGGCACGAAGTAGAAGAGGGCAGCGACGTAGCCGGCAATCCACGCCAGCAGCGGCAGCATCAGGCGCCAATCGGCCTCGGCGAACAGCACCAGCGAGCTGATGGCGTAGATCAGCACATGCCACAGGGCGTCCACCGCCTGCACGGCTGAATCGCGCAGCGAGTTGCCGGTCTGCATGATGCGCTGGGCGATGCGCCCGGCGAAGTCGCTCTGGAAGAAATTCAGGCTCTGCTTGAGCACGTAGGTATGATTCTGCCAGCGGATCAGGCTGGTCATGCCCGGGTTGATGGTCTGATGCACCAGCAGGTCATGCAGGCCGAAGAACAGCGGACGCAGCACCAGGATCACCACCAGCATCCAGATCAGCTCGCCGCTGTGCTCGCTGAAGAAGCTGACGTTGGGCGTGCCTTGGGCCAGATCGATGATGCGGCTGAGGTAGCTGAACATCGCCACCTCGATCACCGAGGCGACCAGACCGACCACCAGCAGGGCGAGAAAGCTGGGCCATACCTGGCGCAGGTAGTAGAGGTAGAACGGCCAGACCTGGCTGGGCGGCGACTCGCTGGGCGCGTCGCGGAAGATGTCGATCAGTTGCTCGAAACGACGATACAGCATGGGCAGTGCAACTCCTTTTCCAACCGACCGGCAGGTGGCTCACATCCTTGTGAGACCGGCAATCAGTCGATGCGTTTGGCCGACTTGATGTAGACCGGGTCAGCCGGTACATCGCGCATGCCTTTCTTGATGGTGGTGGGCGAGTTGACGATCTGGTCGACTACCTGCATGCCCTTGGTGACCTTGCCGAACACTGCATAGCCGGCGTCGCGACCGGGGTTGAGGAAGTCATTGTCGGCGACGTTGATGAAGAACTGGCTGGTGGCCGAATTCGGGTTGGAGGTACGCGCCATGGACAGGGTGCCACGGGTGTTCATCAGGCCATTACCGGCTTCGTTCTTGATCGGATCGCGGGTGTCTTTCTGCACCATCTGGTCGGTGAAGCCGCCGCCCTGGACCATGAAGCCCGGGATCACGCGGTGGAAGATGGTGTTGTTGTAGAAGCCGCTGTCGACGTATTCGAGGAAGTTCTTCGTACTGATCGGCGCCTTCTCGGCATTGAGTTCGATTTCGACCTGGCCGAAGCTGGTGTCGAGCAGTACGTGCGGGGTTTTGTCCGAGGCCATCACGCTGGCGGCAAAAGCGAACGAGCAGGCGGTGAGCAAAAGGTTTTTCAGCATGGGCTCAAAGATCCTTGAGAGGTGGAAGCGGCGGTCAGAAACTGCAGCAGGGTCTGGTTGAAGACGTCAGGTTGATCGAGGGGCGTAGCGTGCCGGGAATCGTCGATGATCGCCAGCCTGGCCTTGGGTATTTTGGCCACGTAGCGCTCCTTGAGGTGTATCGGGGTGTAATCGTGGTCGGCGGCGATGATCAGCGTCGGGCAGCGTATCTGTCCGATGCGTTCTTCTACGCCCCAGTCGACGATGGCGTCGAAACTGGCGAGGTAGGCGCGTTTGTCGTTGCGGGCCCAGCGTTGAGCCATGGTCTGGCGTAAATCGGCCTGTTCGGGCTTGGGGAACAGCCGTTCGGCCAAACCCTTGCCCACCGTCTCGACGCTGAGCAGGCGCGCCAGGCTCCAGCGCTTGGCCCACCATAGCCAGTCGGAAGCGGTGCGCCGCTTGACCGCCGGGGCGCTGTTGACGATACACAGGCTGCGTAGCCATTGCGGGTGGTCGACGGCGAACTGGAAGCCGACCATGCCGCCCATCGAAAGCCCGACGAAGTGCACCGGTCCGGTTTGCAGGTGTTCGAGCAAGGCCAGCAGGTCGGCGCTGAAGGTGGCGATCTGGTAACCGTCGCGGGGTTTGTCGGAGCGCCCGTGGCCACGGATGTCCATGAGGATCACCCGGTAGTGCTGGCTCAGCAACGGCACCTGCAGCTCCCAGTCCTGGCTGCTGGAACCGAGCCCGTGCAACAGCACCACGGGGTCGCCGTGGCCGTATTCCTGATAATGCAAAGAGCATCCTTCATGTTCGAAATAGGCCAAGGCGCGGTCCTCTCAGGCTTGTGGGGGGGCTGCGAAGGGCACGTCCAGGGGCGCGGTGTCGAAATTGCGCAGCAGGTCGATGAGAATCTGCGTGGCCGGGCCCAAGGTCTTCTCTTTGCTCGAATAAAGGTAGAACAGCGGATGGCGGCTGCCACCCTGATCCAGCGGCAGCGGTTTGAGCACGCCGTCGCGCAGTTCGCGTTCGATCATGTGCCGCGGTAGCCAGGCGAAGCCCAGGCCGCTACTGACAAAGGTGGCAGCGGTGCCGAGGCTGCCGACCGTCCAGCGTTGTTCGGCGCCCAGCCAACCGACATCGCGTGGCTGCGCCCGGCCCGAGTCGCGGATCACCACTTGCAGTTGGCTTTCCAGATCCTGGAAGGTGATCTCCCGGCCCAGACGGTGCAGGCTGTGCTCAGGGTGGGCGACGGCGACGAACTCCACCGAACTCAGCTCGGTGCCCAGGTAGCCGCCGATGCTGAAGCTGCTGATGGCGAGGTCGGCGATGCCTTCGTGCAGCACCTCCTCGACCCCTGACAGCACTTCCTCACGCAAGCGTACGCGGCAACCCCGGCTTTGCGGCATGAATGCACTGAGGGCGCGCACCAGGCGGGCGCTGGGATAGGCGGCGTCGACCACCACGCGCACCTCGGCTTCCCAGCCTTGTTCCATGTGGTGGGCCAGGTCTTCGAGTTGGCTGGCTTGCTTGACCAGGTGCCGCGAACGGCGCAGCAACACGTTGCCGGCCTCGGTCAGCACCGCCTTGCGCCCGTCGATGCGCAGCAAGGGCACGCCCAGCTGCTCCTGCATGCGCGCCACGGTATAGCTCACCGATGATTGCGAGCGGTGCAGGGCCTCGGCGGCCTGGGCAAACCCACCGTGGTCGACCACCGCCTGCAGGGTTCGCCACTGATCCAGGGTTACGCGCGGCGCTTTCATCTTCGGCTCCTGTTGTCCTAAGCTGCGCTCTTCTCAAGGAGAGCGCCCATGAAGAAATGTTGTGCGGTATTGCTGCTGTGCCTGCCCGTGGGGGCGATGGCTTACCCGATCGAGGTCGAAAAGCAGACCTCCGGTGTTCAACTCGACTACACCACCTACGACACGGCCTACGACCTCGGCAGCATCAGTCTGAACAACTATGGGCAGGTGCCGGCCCAGTGCAAGGTCACCTTCCGTAATGGCCCAGAGGCGCCACGGGTGCGCCGGGTGAATGTGCCGGCCGGCAAAAGCGTGGATGTCACAGCCAAATTCAACCGACAGATCATCAGGCTGCGGGTAGACCTGGACTGCAAAGCGCAATAAAACGGATTAATCGATAGATTGAACCCACTTTTTACGCTTTTTTATCGATAGGTCAAGCCTTAATCTCTTCTCCATCGAATCGCACCCTTTATTGCCGATGGAGGCAGCCATGTCCCGCGTACTGATCATCGAAAGCAGCGCCCGCCAACAGGATTCCGTGTCCCGCCAACTGACCCGCGACTTCATCGCCCAGTGGCAAGCGGCGCACCCGGCCGATCAGATCACCGTACGCGACCTGGCCGCGACCCCGGTACCGCACCTGGACGCCGACCTGCTCGGCGGCTGGATGAAGCCCGAAGACCAGCGCAGTGCCAGCGAGCTGCAAGCTCTGGCCCGCTCCAACGCGTTGACCGATGAACTGTTGGAAGCCGATGTGCTGGTGATGGCCGCACCGATGTACAACTTCACCATCCCCAGTACCTTGAAGGCCTGGCTGGACCACGTGCTGCGTGCCGGCATCACCTTCAAGTACACCCCGACCGGCCCCCAAGGCCTGCTCACCGGCAAGCGTGCCATCGTGCTCACCGCCCGTGGCGGCATCCATGCCGGCGCCGCCAGCGACCACCAGGAACCCTATCTGCGGCAGGTCATGGCGTTCATCGGCATCCACGATGTCAATTTCATCCACGCCGAAGGCCTGAACATGAGTGGCGAGTTCCATGAGAAGGGCCTCAACCAGGCCAAGGCGAAACTGGCCGCGGTGGCCTGATCGGTAACGAATTCCCAACCCTGACACCTGGTTTTTGCTCCTTTGGGTGTACCTGCCCGGCCTGATGGCCGGGCTTTTTTGTCTCTGTCCCCACATTCCCCATGGTTGAACTGCAGCGCTGCAACCCGCTAAGGTCGCGGCCTTGATTCAAGAGAGAGCACCATGGGCTACCTGATTATCGTCGCGCTGATCCAGGCGTTTTCCTTCAGCTTGATCGGCGAGTACCTAGCTGGGCACGTCGACAGTTACTTCGCCGTGCTCGCCCGGGTGGTGCTGGCGGGCCTGGTGTTCCTGCCGCTGACCCGTTGGCGCCAGGTCGAGCCGCGCTTCATGCGCTCGATGCTGCTGATCGGCGCCTTGCAGTACGGCATCACCTACGTCTGCCTGTACCTGAGCTTCCGTGTGCTGACGGTGCCGGAGGTGCTGCTGTTCACCATCCTCACACCACTGCATGTGACCTTGATCGAAGATGCCCTGAACCGGCGCTTCAATCCTTGGGCCTTGATCGCCGCCCTGGTGGCCGTGGCGGGGGCGGCGGTGATCCGTTTCGACAGCATCACCGGCGACTTCTTCATCGGCTTCCTGCTGCTGCAACTGGCCAACTTCACCTACGCCGCAGGCCAGGTGCTGTACCGCCACCTCGTCGCCCGCCATCCCAGCGACCTGCCGCACTACAAGCGTTTCGGCTACTTCTATCTGGGCGCGTTGCTGATCGCATTGCCGGCGTTCCTGCTATTTGGCAATGCCCAGCATCTGCCAAGCACCGACGTGCAGTGGCTGGTGCTGTTGTTCCTTGGCCTGTGCCCGACGGCGCTGGGCTTGTACTGGTGGAACAAAGGCGCGTGCCTAGTCTCCGGCGGTACGCTGGCAGTGATGAACAACCTGCACGTACCGGTGGGCCTGCTGCTCAACCTGCTGATCTGGAACCGCGACGAGCCCCTTGGACGGCTGTTCGTCGGCGGCGCGATCATCCTGGCGTCCGTGTGGCTGGCCCGCCTGGGCGGTAGGGCGCGCGCAGTGCAGAGCCAGAAGGCCTGACATGCACACCATCTTCGTCATCGTCGCGCCGATCTTTGCCCTGATCCTGGTCGGTTACCTGTGCCGCAAGACCAACAAGCTGGGTGACAAGGCCGCTGCCGAAATCAACAAGATGGTGGTCTGGCTGTGCCTGCCGGCGCTGCTGTTCAAGGTCACCGCTACGGCGACCTGGAGCGAGATCTGGCACCCTGGGTTCATCCTGGCGTTCGGGGCGGGGGCGCTGGCGATGTTCGTCATCACCCTGGGTTGGCGCCTGTACAGCGGCCATGGGCTGGTGGCATCGAGCATCGACGGGTTGAGTGCGGGATACGCCAATACTGGCTATATCGGCATTCCCCTGTGCGTACTGCTGTTCGGCCAGGCCGGCCTGCAACCGGCGCTGATTTCGTCGCTGATCGTGGTGTGCCTGGTGTTCGCCATCTCGCTGACATTGATCGAGATCGGCCTGCAGGAAGAGCGGCAGATCGGTCGGGCGATCCTGGTCGTGGCCAAGGCCCTGGCGAAGAACCCTCTGGTCTTCTCGCCGGTGGTCGGTGCTGCCTGGGCCATGTCCGGACTGGGCCTGGCGGAGCCGGTGCTGCATTTTCTCGACATGCTGGCGTTGGCCACCACGCCTTGTGCGTTGATTTCCCTCGGCGCGTTCCTGGCCGAGAAGCGCACCGGGACCTAGGCCAGCCCGTGGCCGTTGGTGTGGCTGAAGCTGGTCGGGCAACCGGCGCTGACCTGGGTGCTGGCGTTCAAGGTATTCAGCCTGCCGACCATGTGGGCGACCTCGGCGGTGTTGCTGGCAGCGCTGCCGACCGGGACCGGGCCGTTCATGCTGGCGGAGTACTACAACCGCGAGGCGGGGCTGATTTCGCGGACGATCCTGTTGTCGACCGTGGTGTCGTTGGTGACGTTGACGGGGTTGTTGTATCTGTTGGGGATGGGCTCGGCTTGAGAGCTTCAGCGTTTGATAGATCGAGCGCCACAGCTTAGGTCCAGAGGCAGGCCCTTGCCAGTCACCCGAGACCCACAGGGTTACGAATAAAACTGCCCCGAAGCCGTGAAGGGAGCATTCCCTGTTCGATCTCATCCACCAGCGTCTTGACCATGGCGCTGATGTGGTACGACGCCTCTGTCATTCGACGATCGCCCATCAATACCCCGGTTTGGTTCAGGTAACGGGCGCACGCCATCAACTTCTGCGCCTCTGCCTGGGCATAGGAGAGTGATGTGGTCGAGGTCACGCAGAAGATCGGCTGGGAAGGGCGAAACAGGGTCTGTGGCGTTGGGTCTTCGGGTGGCGGGATGCGGGATGGTTTGCAGGGTGGCATGGTGATTTGTCCTTGGGATTGCTAGGGGATGGCACGGGCTGCGCCCGTGTTCGCGGGCAAGCCCGCTCCCACAGGTACAGCGTCGAATCCTACAACTGCGCGCAGAGGCCGGTTGAGTCAGCGCGGATCTGCGCGCTGCATGCCCAACTCGGCATCATCCAACAGGGCCTTGGCCAGGGCGCTCAGGTAGTGGGCGGCCCAGACGCATTGCGGGTTGTTGTCCATCGCGCCGGCGATACTCATGTCGCGGGCGTAGCCCATCAATTCGGAGGCTTGTTCGCGCGCGTATTGGCAGGGGATGCCAGGCTCGATGCAGAACAAGGGTTGGGTCTGGTTTTCACCTTGGTAGAACTTGGTTTTGCCGACTGTGAACCTGCGGCTGGTGTCGTCCATGGGCATGGTGTTATCTCCCTGAAGCGTTGGGTGCCTGGGCTGGCCTTATCGCCGGCAAGCCGGTTCCTACACGCCCACCTGGCAGACCAGGGGAAGGGAGTGGTGGAAGTGTAAGGCAAGGTTGCTCGCAATCAGGCCAGGCCAGGCATGACGTGATGTGACTGGTAACGCGGCCTGGGCGAAGGCTAGGTATCTTCGAGGGAGTAAGGGGTGTGCGGTGGGTCGGGAACGATCTTGAGCATATACGATTTCCTTTCTGGGGCGGCCACCGTCTGCTGTCAAACAGAGGGTGGCAGCTGTACGCGGGTTGACAGACCGGTGGAAATCGTAAGCCCGGCGCACGCAAGCGTGCCCCACATACAGCTGCCATAAAGGCAGGCTATACCGATTTAACCGTAGCGGCCTGTCAAAGCCGGTCGTTGATGTGCAACGACACCCCGAGACTAGAACGCATCGAGGGAAGGCCGCAACGGAAAAAAGGCGGCAATAGTATCTTTGGGAAACGTCCTACAGAGAAGAGCCTAAATCTGATTTCGGCTAAGCGTTTTGGCTAACGCGCCTTAGGCGTGGGGAGAAGCAAGACGGCGATGCAGGCGGACGAAAAAATTCAAACGCCAGAAAAGAGGAGGCCCCGCAAAGCGGGGCCGTCACATAACCTAGTCTCTTCACCGCTTCGTGTAGCGCGGGAGTGGAGGTTCCTAGGGCTGCGAGGTCAGGTTACCAGTCTCGATACGCACGTCAACCCCCAAGCTGGGAAATGAACGTCCGAATCCCAATCTGGGAAACGAAGAACTTGATCACGCGGTCACCAGAACGATCCATCGAAATAGCCGTTGATGCTGGCCCCGCAGGCATACACGGGAAGATTTTTCAGGGGCGTTTCGCTTTTCGCTACAGAGTCCTGCCGGTACCATTGCAGCCGCGTGTGGGTATTCACGGCATTAAAGGGAGCTGGCTCTGCGCAATCGGTGTTTCCACCACGAACCGCTTTTATGGAAGCCGATCTACAACCTGCATCGTGACATCACGGAAATCGTGAAGTGGATTGATCCTGGTTTGTGTGAATGGCTCAAAGCCCATGACCGGCTGCCTGCTGCGCTAATTGACTGGAACAGCTGGAGAGAGTCTTCCAGACGCACGGCTAATAAGGTGGACGCTATTTTATCAACCTCAGGCCGAAGCGAAGCCTAAAAGGCTGAGGTAAAAGGTTATGTCAGGTTTCATCTGATTACTTCGCACAGTTGCCCGCAACGGGATTTCTAGGGGCCGCCGAGCGGCCCCGTCAATCTCAAGCCTCGTTCATCTCTTCCAGCCGCCGCGGCTCGATCGACTCCCGGCCCCGTGCGGCCAAGCCAACCCGCATATCATTGCCGCTGGGTTGCTGATAAACGCTCAGGCCGAATTCCGGCAGCACCGCCAGCAGGTAATCGAAGATATCCCCCTGGATCCGCTCGTACTCGGCCCACACCGTGGTGGTGGTGAAGCAGTAGATTTCCAGCGGTACACCTTCGGCGCTGGTCTGCATCTGGCGGACCATGCAGGTCATGTGCGGGTGCACCATGGGGTGGTTCTGCAGGTAGGCGAGGGTGAAGGCGCGGAAGGTGCCGATGTTGGTCAGCCGCCGACGGTTGGCCGAGTGCCCGGCAAGCCGGCCCTTGGCCTGGTTCCAGTCCTTGAGCTCCTGGCGCTTGCCGGCCAGGTACTCGGTGAGCAACTGCACCTGCTCAAGTCGCTGTTCTTCCTCGGCACTGAGGAAACGCACGCTGGCCATGTCGATGAACAGGCTGCGTTTGATGCGTCGGCCACCGGACTGCTGCATGCCGCGGTAGTTACGGAACGACTCGCTCATCAGGCGCCAGGTGGGGATAGAAACGATGGTCTTGTCGAAGTTCTGCACCTTGACCGTGTGCAAGGTGATATCCACCACGTCGCCGTCGGCGCCGACCTGGGGCATTTCGATCCAGTCGCCAACGTGCAGCATGTCGTTGCTGGTCAGCTGCACGCTGGCGACGAATGACAGCAGCGTGTCCTTGTACACCAACAGCAGCACCGCCGACATCGCACCCAGACCCGACAGCAACAGCAACGGGGAGCGATCGATCAGGGTGGCGACGATGACGATCGAGGCGAAGATCCACAGCATCATCTTGGCCAGTTGCACATAACCCTTGATCGAGCGGGTGCGGGCGTGCTCGGTGCGTGCGTAGATGCGCAACAACGCATCGAGCAGGCAGGACAGCGCCATGGTCATGAACAGCAGGGTGAAGGCCAGGGCCACGTTGCCGAGGAAGTGCTGGGCGGTATCGGACAGCGCCGGCACCAGTTTCAAGCCGAACTGGATGACCAGCGAGGGGACGGTTTGCGCCAGGCGATGCAGGACCTTGTCGTGGCGCAGGTCGTCGACCCAGTGCAGTGCCGGTTGACGTGCCAGCAAGCGCGCTGCGTGCAATATCAGAAAGCGCGCCAGGCGGCCGAGCACCAGCGATATCAGCAATAGAACAGCCAGGCCGAGGGCGGCATGGAGCATGGGATGTTGGTCGAGGGTGCCCCACAAATCGAGGGAGTCACGCCAGATTCCTTGAATATCCATTGGCTTTTACAACATCTGTGTAGCGAAAAGAGCGGCTATTAGACCGTGGATGACATGCCGAAGGCCAAAAGAAATTCGGCTCCGGCTGCAGAAAACGTTACCCTATGCGACGAATTTCCCGCACTTGCCTGAGGTTACCTCCGTGTTCTCCCAATTCGCCCTGCACGAACGCCTGCTTAAAGCCGTGGCCGAGCTTAAATTTGTCGAGCCAACTCCGGTGCAGGCCGCGGCCATCCCCTTGGCCCTGCAAGGGCGTGACCTGCGCGTGACCGCGCAGACGGGCAGTGGCAAGACCGCCGCGTTCGTGTTGCCATTGCTCAACCGCCTGGTCGATCTGCGCGAGCGCCGCGTAGAGATTCGCGCGCTGATCCTGCTGCCGACCCGCGAACTGGCCCAGCAGACCCTCAAGCAGGTGCAGCTGTTCTCGCAGTTCACCTACATCAAGTCGGGCCTGGTGACCGGCGGTGAGGACTTCAAGGAACAGGCCGCCATGCTGCGCAAGGTGCCGGATGTGCTGATCGGCACTCCAGGTCGCCTGCTCGAGCAGCTCAACGCCGGCAACCTCGACCTGTCCCACGTGCAGGTGCTGATCCTCGACGAAGCCGACCGCATGCTCGACATGGGCTTCGCCGAAGACATGGAGCGCCTGTGCAAGGAGTGCGAGAACCGCGAGCAGACCCTGCTGTTCTCCGCCACCACCGGTGGCGCGGCACTGCGCGACATCATCGGCAAGGTCCTGAAAGACCCTGAGCACCTGATGCTCAACAGTGTCTCGCAGTTGGCCGAAGGCACCCGTCAGCAGATCATCACTGCCGACCACGACCAGCACAAAGAGCAGATCGTCCAGTGGCTGCTGGCCAACGAGACCTTCGACAAGGCGATCATCTTCACCAACACCCGCGCCCTGGCCGACCGTATCTATGGCCACTTGGTAGCCAAGGACGTGAAAGCTTTCGTGCTGCACGGCGAGAAGGATCAGAAGGACCGCAAGCTGGCCATCGAGCGTTTCAAGCAAGGCAGCTCCAAGGTGCTGGTGGCCACCGACGTGGCGGCCCGTGGCCTGGATATCGACGGCCTGGACCTGGTGATCAACTTCGACATGCCGCGCAGCGGCGATGAGTACGTGCACCGTGTGGGTCGGACCGGCCGCGCCGGCGGCGAAGGCCTGGCGATCTCGTTGATCACCCACAATGACTGGAACCTGATGTCCAGCATCGAGCGCTACCTCAAGCAGCAGTTCGAACGCCGGGTCATCAAGGAAGTGAAGGGCACCTACAACGGGCCGAAGAAGGTCAAGGCATCGGGCAAGGCCGCCGGTACCAAGAAGAAAAAGATCGAGAAGAAGACCGGCGAGAAGAAAGCTGCGGCCAAACGCAAGCCGACCGCCAAACCAAAGGCCAATGCGCCACTGTCGAGCGCCGATGGTCTCGCCCCGCTGAAGAAGCGCAAGCCAGCGGCTGAGTAAGGCCTGGCCGCGGGGATGTTTGATGTGCACATGCGCGGCGCCAGGGATGGCGCCTACAGTGCATCGCTCTCCATGATGGGTTGCCCGATGCAGCGGTCGAATATGTGAATCAGCCACCCATCGTCACCTAGATATGAGCGGATATTGGCATTGACCCACTCTTCTCTATCGACCAACTCCCAGTTTACTGGGAGCCCGGCATTGATGATGATCCATTCAAACAGGATGCGCTGGGTACGACCATTACCTTCCCGAAAAGGGTGCGCGACGTTCAGAGTGCCAAACGACTCCGCTACCGCAACTACCAATTGGTCTCGCGAGTAGCCTTCAAACCACCCCGCCTCGGCCATCTTCCCGAACTCCCTTGCCGCTTCTGGTTCTATACGCTCAGGGCTACAGAAGCGGGTTTTGTCTTTGCTGATCGCACTGAAACGGACTTCACCGGCCCAGCTATAGACGTTGGAAAACAGAGCGCGGTGTATCCGTTTGAGGGAGTCCAGATTATAGGGTGGGGGCGTGAACTCCAGGCGAGACGCCGCGACCGCGCTGAGGTAGCGCTCGGCGTCTTCGAGGTCATCGGCGTTGCGCAAATCGAGCAAGTTGATGAGAACATCCGTGCCCGGATAGCAGTCCGCATCTTGACCAGAACCGTACTTGTCCCGCCTCAAGCCTTGATCAGCCGCACAGCCTTGAGAGCTGCGGCACGGGTTGGCAGCTTGATTCCGTCCTCGCCTCTCTGCACCCATATACCCTCAAGGCGCAGGCTCGCCGCATAGTTGGCGTTGCGGTGCTTGGCGAACCACGCTTTCTTGGCTTCCAAACTGAGCTTTTCCATGTCTATACCTTTAGGATGCGTGTACAGGGATTGTAGCTGATCTGATCGCACTACCGGGATACCGTCTGTGCCCCCAGAGCAATCCGCGCAATCCCAAAGGCGAGTCTGGATTCGGCCTACAACTAATCGGCTTTGCGCTCTGCGGTCTTGAGTTCACTGATCCGCTTGTCGATCAACTGACACTTGTCCGGCAGGTCCTTGCTGGCAGTCCCCAGCTCCATCCCCTGGAGTTCGTCATTGATCTCCTTGGCCTTCTGCGGATTCTGCTCGGTCAACTGGGTCACCAGTCCGGCCAATTCCTCACGCTTCTGAGTGGCCTCTTCGGGCGTGCACGCCCAGGCCGGCACGGTGCACAGCAAACCGACCGCGCAGGCCAGGCTTGGCAGCAGTTTCATCCTGATCACCTCCATCAGTGGTGTACGCGGTGGAGCTTTTCAGGGCGGGGAAGTTCAGAAAATTTCCGAGCGCCGATACTTTCTGAACGCCCGCTGTCGGTCATCGGTCCCACGCTATGTACCCCTTCACCTACAACTGGAGGCCATGGCCATGCGCAAATCCTACGATTGGGACCTGATCGAACGCTTGCTGCACGAGGTGCAGAACGGTGCCGATCACAGTTTCACCCCACGCCCTTATGCCGAGCAGCACGCAGCCGACCTGGCCGCCAAAGGCCAACCCGTGGGTGATCTGGATCACCTGAAAACCCGCGCCTGCGAGTATGAAAAGTTGTTGTTCGAGCGCGGGTTCATCGAAAGCCGGCCTGAGGAGGAGGGCGGCAACGGTGAGAACTTCGTGTTGACCGAGCGAGGCTCACGCCTGTTGAGCCTGATCGACAGCAGTATTCCGGACCCCGAGCATCCACGCCAGGTGCTCGACGAACAAGAGGATGCCTTGGACGAGAGCACATTCGAACAGGTTTCAAAAAAAGCTGAGATCGCCGGTGGCGCAATTTGAGGGTGGCGAGGGCGGCCCCGGAAACCCGATAATCGGTCATCCCTTATCGACTGCCGAGTCTGTCCCATGTCTTTATCCCTCCAAGTGGTCCGTCCATGAACGGGGCCCGCAAGAGCCCCGACGCCTTCGCTTTCCAGATCATGCTGGGGCTGTGCCTGATCTGGGGCTGCCAGCAGGTGCTGATCAAATGGGCTGCCGTCGATATCGCCCCGGTGATGCAGGCGGCACTGCGCAACTGCATCGCCGCCCTGCTGGTCGGCAGCTTGGTGGTGTGGCGAGGCGACTTCAAGCAAGCCGGCCATACGTGGAAAGCGGGTCTGCTGGCTGGCGGTCTGTTCGGTCTGGAGTTTCTGTTCATCGCCGAAGGGCTGAAACTGACCTCGGCGGCGCACATGTCGGTGTTCCTCTACACCGCCCCCATGTTCACCGCGCTCGGTCTGCATTTCATCCTGCCCAGCGAGCGCCTGCGCTTGCTGCAATGGTTTGGCATCCTGTTGGCCTTCGGCGGAATCGTCGTGGCCTTCGCCGGGGGCATGTCGTTCGAGCAGATCGATCATCGCATGCTGTTGGGCGATGCCCTGGGCGTGCTGGCGGGCTTGGCGTGGGGAGCGACAACCGTGGTGATTCGTTGCTCCCGTCTATCCGAAGCGCCGGCGAGCCTGACCTTGTTCTACCAGCTGGCGATCGGCTTTGCCGGCTTGCTGCTGATCGCCTTGCTGAGCGGGCAGATTGGCGCAGTAGCGCTGACGCCTCTGGCGGTGGGCAGTGTGTTGTTTCAGGCGGTCGTGGTCTCGTTCATCAGCTACCTCACCTGGTTCTGGTTGCTGCGCAAGTACCTGGCTTCGAACCTGGCGGTGTTCTCGTTCATCACGCCGTTGTTCGGAGTGACCTTTGGCGTGCTGTTGCTCGATGAGCCCCTGAGCGTGAATTTCGTACTGGGTGCCATGATGGTGTTGGCCGGAGTGCTGCTGGTCAGTGCCGAACCGTGGGTGAAGCAGCAACTGCGCAAGTTGGTGGGTTGACAGTCGCGCATCCCGGCCCCTTCACGGGTCAGTACGGACATTGCCGAACTGTCAGGCTATCCTGCCGGGATTCGGGCATCCCTGCAGCCCACGCCCACTGACTTGCACCAGCACACCCGCGATTCCCAAACCGCTTGCCGCCAGCAATAGCGCAGGCTGCAGGTCCCCGCTGTAATGGTTGCTCAGCGCCGCCAGCAACGGCCCGCTCAGTTGGCCAAGGGCGAAGCAGGCGGTCAGCAGACCGGCATTACGCTGTGTGGCGTGGGGGGCCAGTTCCCGCGAGCGCTGCATGACCAACTGCATGCAGGCCAGGAACGGTGTGCCGCACAGCACCACCCCAAGCGATAGGCCGAAGCCGCCGCCTAGCAGGCAAGCCAGCACTCCCAAGCCTTGCAGCCACAAGGTAGCGCTCAACCAGACCGATGTGCGGCCCGGTCGGCGTGCGCTGACCAGCACCACCCCCAGTGCCGCCGCTATGCCGAAGGCTGGCCAGAACAGGTCGGCCATCCAGCTGCCGCGAAATTGTTGATTGGCCATTTGCGACAGGAACGTGGCTGGCAGGATGTAGCCGACGCCGTACAAAGCGTAAACCAGCCCCAGTCGTACTATCCCTGGGCTACGGCTCGAACCTTGGCGGGTGTTGCTAGGGCCAGGTTCCAAAGCGCGGGGCAAGGCCGTTTGTACGGCCACCAGCATGATCAGCGCCGCCATCGCGTACACCAGCCACAGACCAGCCGAGTCGATCCCCAGCAAATGCCCGCCCAGTGCCAGCAGGCCGGTCAGGGCGATCCCAAGTCCAGGGCCGGCAAAAACCAGCGCCCCCAGGCGCTGACGTCCACTGGCATTGGCCACCTGCTGGCTGAGGCTGGTGATCATCACCAGCACCCAGGCGCTGGCAACGCCGGTGCCGAAACGCAGCAGCGCATGGCTCCAGAAGCCGTGGGCGGCCCAGGAGGCAAGGGTCAGCAGCACGCACAACCACAGGCCGCCCAGCAAGCGCAGGCGGACCTGGGTGGGCTTGCGGGCGAACATGGCATCCACCGCGCCGAGGAAGTAGCCCAGGTAATTGGCTGCCGCCACCAGACCCGCCGCGGTGAGGTCAAGTTGCCCCTCAGCGATCAACTGGGGCATCTGCGGGGTCAAGGCGAAGCGGCCGATGCCCATGGCCATCATCAGGGCCACGGCGCTGGCCAGCAGTTGTACGAATGGCGACATTGGCTGAACCCTCAGACAAGTAAACGATGCATGGCAGGTTACGGCGCCTGTACTTTCAGTTAAATTGAATAATGATGATCAAGTTGTTCTTTTTTGGAGAACGCAATGGAGTTCAGCCAACTGCGCATCTTCCAGGCCGTGGCCGAGGAAGGTTCTGTGACCCGCGCTGCCGAGCGCCTGCATCGGGTGCCGTCGAACCTGTCGACGCGGCTGCGCCAGCTGGAGGAGCAACTGGGTGTCGAGTTGTTCCTGCGTGAGCGCCAGCGGATGCAGTTGTCCCCCGCTGGGAAGGTGCTGCTCGACTACGCCCACCGTCTGTCGGCCCTGCATGACCAAGCAGTCGCGGCGGTGCAAGGGGGAGAACCGGCCGGTGACTTCGTGCTGGGGACCATGTACAGCACGGCGGCCATTCACCTCCCTGGACTGCTGGCGCGGTATCACCAGGCTTACCCCCAGGTGAACCTGCAGGTGCAGGCCGCGCCCAGCGGCGAACTCCTCGAAGGCCTGCTCAACCATCGGCTCGATGCTGCCTTGGTGGATGGCCCGCCCAGTCTGGCCGGGCTCGACGGCGTGCCGCTGTGTGACGAGACCTTGCTGCTCATCACCTGTGCGCAGCATCCGCCGGTACGCAGTGCGCGGGATGTGGCGGGCAAGGCGGTGTTCACCTTCCGTCAGGGCTGCTCGTACCGAATGCGCCTGGAGGCCTGGTATGCCGATGCCCACACCCCGATGGGCAGGGTGATGGAGATCGAGTCGTACCAGAGCATGCTGGCCTGCGTGATTGCTGGGGCGGGGGTGGCGCTGATGGCTGAATCGATGCTCGACAGCCTGCCTGGGCGTGATCAGGTTCGGGCGCACCGCCTGCAGGCGCCCTTCGATCACGCCGTCACTTGGCTGATGTGGCGTCAGGGCATGTGCGGGGCGAATTTGCAGGCCTGGATCGATCTGCAACAAACCGAAACGAATAACCAACCGTCGGAAGCAGCCGTTTCCGCTTGATTTGTATCAAATTCGACCATATCTGTAAGCATAAGGGCATGCGTAATACAGCACATGGGACTATGATCTGTATGAAACATCGCAGGATTGATTTGCCGTGAGGCTGACCCGTCAAGGGGGCACTATGAAAAACCAAATGTTCAACTGGCTCCACGACCTGGGTGTCGCGCTCGGGCTGATTCCACCACCCTTGCAGCCGGTACCGATCCCGACTGATGAAGAGCAGCGCAAGCGCCAACCACGCCGTCGCTGACCAGCTGATCAGACACGACAAGGCCGCTGCGTCCGGGGGATGCAGCGGCCTTTTTGTCGTCTGTCAGGCCAGTTTCACGTCAGCCACCGCCTTGGGCGACACGAGGCTGACCACCACGAAGCTCACCAGGCCGGCTGCCAGGCTGTAGTAGATCGGCGTATTGGCATCGAGCCCATCCTTGAACATGAATACCAACGCGGTGACGAAGCCCAGCGACATGCTGGTGATCGCCCCTGCGGTGGTGGCACGTTTCCAGAAGATCGCCCCGATCAGTGGCACCAGCATGCCACCGACCAGCAGGTTGTAGGCCAGTGTCAGGGCACTGATCACATCGCTTACCACCAAGGCGATGCCCAGTACCACCAGTCCCGTGAGGAGGGTGAACAGGCGGTTGATACCCAGGCTCGACTGCTTGCCGCCGCGCAGCTTGGGCAGCATGTCTTCGGTCAGGGTGGTGGAGGCCGCCAGCAGTGCGGCGCTGGCCGTGGACATCATGGCGGCCAGGGCAGCGGCCAGCAGCAGCCCGCGAATGCCGTCGGGCAGTGCACTCTTGATCATTTCGGCGAAGGCATTGTTGGGGTTGGCCAGATCCGGCAGCAGCACATGGGCGGCCATGCCGATCAGGGCGCAGGCCAGGCCGTAGAGCACGCAGTAGATCCCGGCGGCGGTACCGGCCCGCTGGCAGACCTTCTCGTCACGGGCGGTGAACACCCGCTGCCAGATGTCCTGGCCGATGAGGATGCCGAAGAAGTAGATCAGGAAGTAAGTGACGATGGTGTCCCAGCCGATGGTGGTCAACTGGAAGCTGGCAGCCGGCAGTTTGGCCACCAGCTCGTCCCAGCCACCGGCCTTGTACAGGCATACCGGCAGCAGGATGAACATCAGGCCCACGGTCTTGATCACGAACTGCACGATGTCGGTCAGGGTCAGCGACCACATGCCGCCGATGGTCGAGTAGATCACCACGACTCCGCCGCCCAGCAGCAGCGACGCCCAGAATGGCAGATCGAGCAGCACCTGCAGCACGGTGGTCATCGCCAGTACGGAAGTCACCCCGAGCATCAGCGCGTAGGCGAGCATGATGGCGGCACTGGCCTGGCGGGCGAGGGGGTTGTAGCGTCGCTCCAGCACCTGGGTGACGGTGAAGATGCGCAGGCGCAGCAGAGGTTTGGCGAGGAACAGGTTGATGGCGATGATGCCCATGCCTAGCGCGGCGCAGAGCCAGAAGCCGGAGATGCCATGGACGTAGCCCAGGCGTACGGTACCGACGGTGGATGCGCCGCCGAGTACGGTGGTGGCCATGGTGCCCATGTACAGCGTCGGGCCCAGGTTGCGTCCTGCCACCAGATAGTCCTCGTGGCTCTTTGCCCGGCGCATGCCGTACCAGCCAAGTCCGAGCATGGCGGCGGCGTAGAGCATTACAACGATGATGTCCAAGGCCATTGGGGGTCTCCCGATTGTCTTTATTATGGCGCGGTCGAGCACGCGGGCGGCGACGGCGCCCGGCGTTCTCGTGGGGTATCGGCGGCCATCAGGGCCGCCTGGGCCGGATCAGCGGTGGACGACGCCCGGCAGTACGCAGAGCATCTCGAACAGCAGGTTGGCACCCAGCAACGAGGTGTTGCCGGTGGTGTCGTAGGGCGGAGAAACTTCCACCAGGTCGCAGCCGATCAGGTCCAGGCCTTGGCAGCCACGAATGATCTCCATCGCCTGGATGGTGGTCAAGCCGCCGATTTCCGGGGTGCCGGTGCCTGGAGCCCAGGCCGGGTCGATGCCGTCGATGTCGAACGACAGGTACACCGGGCCACCGCCGACTTTTTCGCGGACTTCGGCCATCAGCGGTTGCAGCGACTTGTGCCAGCACTCTTCGGCCTGCACCACGCGAAAGCCCTGGCGGCGGCTCCAGTTGAAGTCGTCGGCGGTGTAGCCCTGGGCGCGCAGGCCGATCTGGACCACGCGGTCGCAGTCGAGCAGGCCTTCTTCGACGGCGCGACGGAAGGTGGTGCCGTGGGCGATCTTCTCACCGAACATATGGTCGTTGACGTCGGCGTGAGCGTCGATGTGCACCAGGCCGATCTTGCCGTGTTTCTTGTGCAGGGCGCGCAGGATCGGCAGGGTGATGGTGTGGTCGCCGCCAAGGGTCAACGGGATGATGTCGTGCTCGAGGATTTCGTCATAGGCCTCCTCGATGATGCGTACGGCGTCGAGCAGGTTGAAGGTGTTGATCGCCACATCGCCGATGTCGGCCACCGACAGCGAGTCGAACGGCGCGGCGCCAGTCGCCATGTTGTAAGGGCGGATCATCACCGACTCGGCGCGAATTTGCCGCGGTCCGAAGCGGGTGCCCGAGCGCAGCGAGGTGCCGATGTCCAGCGGTACGCCGATGAACGCGGCATCGAGGCCGGCGGCGCTTCGCAGGTGGGGAAGACGCAGCATGGTGGCGATGCCGCCGAAACGCGGCATTTCGTTGCCGCCCAGTGGTTGGTGGAGAATCTTGTCCACGGTGGGCCTCATCAGTCGGTCGATTGTTCTGTTTGTTCGAACCTGTACCGCCGCGCGTCTCGATCGGAAGAAGCCCGGCGGGTAGGGATGTTTCGGCGCAGTCTGCGCAAGGTAGTGGCTCGGAAGAATCGCTACCGGCAAAAACTTACTTCAGATTTTTCTGAACTAAAGGCGGTGAGAGGGGGTAGACTGCCTGCAATACACGCCGCCGAACCTCTGCACCATGGCCTCGACACTGCCCGATCTGAAACTGCTGCGTATCTTCGTCAGCGTGGTGCGCCACCAAGGCTTCGCCAACGCCCAGCGCGAGCTCAACCTGTCGACGTCGGCCATCAGCACCTACATGAGCCAGCTGGAGGGCGCCCTCGGTATCGTGCTCTGCCACCGTGGCCGTGGTGGTTTCAGCCTGACCAGCAAGGGTGAGCTGTTCCACCAGGAAACCCTGCGCCTGCTGGCCGAACTGGACGGTTTCGAGCAGTACGCGGCAGCGCTCAAGGGCGAACTGCGTGGCACTCTCAACCTGGGCGTGATCGACTCCACTGTCGGTGACCGCGCACTGCCGCTGGCCGAGGCCATCGGCGCCTACAGCCAGGAGCATCCGGCGGTGCACTTGCACCTGTCGGTGTCCAGCCCCTACGAGCTGCAGCTCGGTGTGCAGGACAACCGCCTGGACCTGGCCATCGGCGCCTTCTCCTCGCGCATGAGTGGGCTGGTCTACCAGCCGTTGTACCGCGAGCAGCACTGGCTGTACTGCAGCAGTCGTCACCCGCTGTATGCCGAGCGGCGCATTCCCGAGCAGGTCGTGACCCAGCAACGCATGGTCGGCCGTGGCTACTGGAGCCAGGCCGAGTTGGCCCGTCATGGCTTCAAGCACAGTGCGGCAACCGTCGACAGCATGGAAGCGCAGTTGATCCTGATCCTGTCTGGAGCCTATATCGGCTACCTACCGGAGCACTATGCCCAGGCGTGGGTCGACAAAGGGGATTTGCGGGTCCTGTCGCCGGCCACTTTTGGCTATCAGGCGCCTTTCTCGCTGATCATCCGTCGTGGCCGCAGTCGCGAACCTTTGATCCAGACCTTCCGCGATCTGCTCAAGAGTCAGCTCAACGTCGGCTGATGGAATGCTGTGGGTAAGTTTTTTGTTGGATCGTCCTAATGTCCTACAGAAACTGACCGCTAACCTCTCTAGCTTTCTGCTAAACATCAATATGCGTTGTTGGTGTCTCCATTGTATTACCTAGAAGGACCAACCAAAGATGCGCATGAACTTGCCTTTGACCGAGCACGAAAGAACCTTCTCCGGCGAGCAACGGCTGATTTCCACGACCGACCTCGATAGCCGGATCACCTACTGCAACGATGCGTTCGTAGCGATCAGCGGCTTTACCTACGATGAGCTGGTCGGTCAGCCGCACAATCTGGTGCGCCATCCGGACATGCCGGCAGCGGTGTTCGGTCACATGTGGGAGACCATCAAGCAAGGCAAGCCGTGGATGGGGGTGGTCAAGAACCGCGCTAAGAACGGCGACTATTACTGGGTGAGTGCCTATGTGACGGCCATCTACGAGAACGGCCGCATCAGCGGCTATGAATCGGTGCGCTCGGTGCCCACGCGGGATCAGATCCGTCGGGCCGAGGCGCTCTATGCACGTCTGCGCGCTGGGCGCTCACCGGTGCCGGCGATCGCCCGCCTGGGGCAGGTTTTGGTGCGTGGCTGGCCCTTGCTCGGTGCCGGTTTGGCGTCAGCTGCCGGTTTCCTGTGGTTGCCGACACCTGTGGCACTAGGGGTTTTGGCGGCCAGCCTGCTGGGGAGCTGGGTACTGCTCGAGCATCAGCACAACCGAGCGATACGCCGCACCTTGGGCGAGCATCCCAAGGCGTTCACCAGCCCGTTGGTGGCCCTGACCTACAGTGACAACCCTGGACTGCAAGCGCAGCTGGACCTGGCGATGTTCAGCGAGGAGGCCCGCCTGCAGACCGCGTTGACCCGTTTGGTGGATGCTGGGGTCGGGGTCAAGGCGCGCGCGGCGCAATCTGCCGACCTGTCCGAGGCCCAGGCGCAGATGCTCGACCGCCAGCGCAGCGAAACCGATCAGTCGGCGACGGCGATCTCGCAGATGGCGGCGACCATCCAGGAGGTCGCGCACAACGTGCAGAGTACCGCCCATGCTGCCGGTGATGCCGACCAACTGGCTCAGCAGGGCAGTGAGCTGGCGCAGCAGAGCCTGAAGGCGATGGGCAGCATGAGCGATGCGGTCGATGACATCGGCCAGGCGGTCAATGCCCTGGCCGAGCAGACCCAGTCGATCGGTAGCGTGGTCGATGTGATCACCTCGATTGCCGAGCAGACCAACCTGCTGGCGCTCAATGCCGCGATCGAGGCGGCGCGGGCCGGTGAGCAGGGGCGTGGATTTGCGGTGGTTGCCGATGAAGTACGATCGCTGGCCCGTCGTACCCGCTCGTCCACCGAGGAAATCCACCAGATCATCGCCAGCTTGCGCGCCAGTGCCGAACGGGCCGTGAGCACCGCCAGCCGTGGCGAGCAGATTTCCCGCGACAGCGTACAGAGCGTCGAAGCTGTGCAGGCAGCGCTGACCGGTATCGCCCAGGCGGTCAGTCGGATTACCGGGATGAGCCAGCAAATGGCGACAGCTTCGGAGCAGCAGAGCCACGTTGCCGAAGACATCAACCAACAGATCGTGCGCATCAGCCATCTGTGCGACGAGACGGCGGGGCAGGCCAAGCAGGGCGCCGAGATCAGCCAGGACCTGGAGCGCATGGCCGAGTACCTGCATGATCTGGCGGAGCGCTTCAACCGCTGATGATCGAGGGCGTGGCCGGCGCTCCTGTGGCACACTGTGCCGGGTAAGGAGAACCCCATGCCCAGACCCCGTTGCGGGCGCTGCCAGCGCCCGCTCGATCACTGCCTCTGTGCGTTGATCCCGTCGCTTGCCAGCCGCACCCGTGTGGTCCTGCTGCAGCATCCCAGTGAAACCGACCACGCGCTCAACACTGCGCGCTTCGCGGCGCTTGGCCTGGTCAATGCCGAACTGCGCGTCGGTGAGGTGTTCGACGACCTCGACCAGCTGTTGTCGACGCCGGGTTACCGGCCAGTGCTGCTGTTTCCTGGTGACGAGGCCCAGGTGCTGGAGGCTTGTGCCGAGGCCGACGATACGCCGCTGTTGTTGGTGGTCCCCGACGGTACCTGGCGCAAGGCGCGCAAGCTGCTGTACCTGAACCCGCTGCTCGACGCGCTGCCCAGGGTCACGCTGTCTCAGGTGGCACCGTCGCGATATCGCCTGCGCAAGGCACCGGAGCCCGGGGCGGTTTCGACCATCGAGGCGGTGGTGCAGGCGCTGAACGTGCTGGAGCAACCGGCGAGTTTCGATGAGTTGCTAAGGCCGTTCGAGGCGTTGATCGAGGGGCAGATCGAAGCGATGGGGGCCGAGGTGTTTGCGCGTAATCATGGGGGGGATTGAAGCGCTTGTCGTGAGGTTTTCGGTGTTGGTGAGAACATCAATGCTCGCGTAACGCCTCGGTCCGCGCCTTGAGCACCGGCTTGAGCAGATAATCCAGCACGCTTTTCTGCCCGGTGATGATATCCACCGTGGCAATCATCCCCGGAATGATCAGCAGCGGCTTGTTATCGCCACCCAGGTGGTTCTTGTCGGTCCGCACCTGGATCAGATAGAACGCATTGCCCTTGTCGTCGGTGACGGTGTCGGCGCTGATCATCTCCAGCTTGGCCTTCAACCCGCCATAGATGGTGTAATCGTAGGCACTGAACTTGACCATCGCCTGTTGACCGGGATGCAGGAAAGCAACGTCCTGTGGCCGGACCTTGGCCTCGATCAGCAGGTTGTCTTCGATCGGCACGATTTCCACCAAATCGCTGCCGGGCTGCACCACCCCGCCGATGGTGTTGACCTTGAGCAGCTTGATGATGCCACGTACCGGCGACACCACCGTGGTGCGTTTGACCCGGTCATCGATGGCGATGCTGGTGGCGGTGATCTTCGACAACTCGGTGCGCTTGTCATTGAGCTCCTTGGCCGCCTCGGAGCGGAACGTCGCATCGGACTCCTGCACCTTGCTCTTGATCTCCGCCACCGCCGCTTCGGCACGTGGGATGGCCAGGCTGGTGGCGTTGAGCTGTCCGCGGGCTTCGACCGTGCGTTGCTTGAGGCGCAGGATTTCCACGGGCGAGATGGCGCCGGTGCCCACCAGTGGTGTCGACATGTTCAACTCTTGCTGCAACAGGCCCAAGGCCGAGCGGTATTGATCGACCTTGGAGCGGAACTCGGCCAGTTCCTGGGTCTTTTGCCGCAATTGCTCGGCGAGGGTCTGTTTTTCGCTGGCCAGACGCAGCTGACGCGAGTCGTACAAGGCTTGCTCGTCCTCGGCGACCTGGGGTGCCTTGGCGCGAACTTCCTCCGACAACACGAAAGGTCGGCCTTCGGACTCGGCTGATAAACGTTCGACCTGGGCCATGAGTGCGTAGCGATCGGCCTCGCTCTCACCCTTGTTCGAGCGGAAACGGGTGTCGTCCAGACGCAACAGCGTCGCGCCTTTTTCGACCATTTGCCCTTCGCGCACGAACAGTTCGGTGACGATTCCGCCCTCGAGATTCTGTACCACCTGTATTTTGCTCGACGGGATCGCCTTGCCTTCGCCCACGGTCACTTCATCGAGCACCGCCAGGCTGGCCCAGACCAGCGCAACCAGCAGCAGTAACGCCGCCAGCCACACGGTCAGGCGCGACAGGCGCGGGGAATCCTGCAACGTGGCGCCGGCCAGCTCCGGCATGTAGTCGCGCTCGGCGTTCTTGTCGGCGCTGTGGGAGCTGCGAACGCTGTGGCCGATTGTCATGGACTACCTCTCTTGCCGCGGGGCGTGAGTCGCGTTGCTTTCATCGCGCTTAGGCACGCGTCTACAGCGCTGCGCCAACGCGGCCTTTGCGCAAGGCATCGATGACCGCATCCTTCGGTCCATCGGCGACGATCTTGCCGTTGTCCAGCACCAACAGCCGATCCACCAGGCTGAGCATCGAGGTGCGGTGAGTCACCAGTAACAGGGTCTTGCCCGGCACCCAGGCCAACAGGCGTTGGCGCAGTTGTTCCTCGCCGCTGTTGTCCATGTGGCTGGTGGGTTCGTCGAGAATCAGAAGGGTCGGCTCGAGCAGCAAGGCGCGCGCCAGCAGCACGGCCTGGCGTTGGCCGCCCGACAACAGCTGGCCGCGCTCGCCCACCGGGCGGTCGAAGCCGTTCGGGTGTTGCCGGGCCAGTTCGGTGACGCCGGTCAGCTCGGCCACTTCGAGCATGCGCGCATCGCTGACGTGCCGAGCGCCGAGGGTGAGGTTGTCGCGCAGGCTGCCGGCCAGCAGTGGCAGGTCGTGGGCGACATAACCGATCTGACTGCGCAGGTCGGCGATGTCCAATTGACGTAAGTCGAGGTTGTCCAGCAGCACCTGGCCTTCATCGGGATGGTGGAACCCCATCAGCATGCGCGCCAGGGTGCTCTTGCCCGAGCCACTGCGGCCAATGATGCCGATGCGTTCGCCAGGCTGGATCGACAGGTTGATATCCTGCAACGCAGCCGACGCCTGACCAGGGTAGCGGAAGGTCACGTGGCTCAAGGCCAGGCCACCCTTGAGCGTGGTGTGCTCCAAGGCTTGCTGCTCGGCCAGACGCTCTTGTGGCAAAGCCATCAGCGCATCGGTGCTGTGCATGGTCAACTGGGCTTGTTGATAGCGGGTGATCAACCCGGCGATCTGGCCCAGCGGGGCCAGCACCCGGCTGCCGAGCATGTAGCTGGCGACCAGGGCGCCGACACTGAGGTTGCCGGCGATGATGCTGTATACCCCGGCGACGATGGTGGCCATGCCGCAGAACTGCTGGATGAACAGCGTGCCGTTGCTGGCCAGTGACGACAGATTGCGGGCATGGGCATCGAGGCGGGCGATGGCGCCGTTGGTGTGCTCCCACTGGTATTGGCGTTCGCTTTCGGCGCCGCAGGCCTTGAGGGTTTCCAGGCCTCCGAGGGTCTCTATCAGCAGCGCCTGGCGCACCGCGCCCAGGCTCAGGCTCTTCTGCACGGTATCGCGCAGGCGGGCCTGGATGAACAACGCGAAACCCACTGCCAAGGGGAAGGCGATCAGCGGTATCAGCACCAGCCAGCCGCCCAGCAGACCGATCACCAGCAGCATGAGCGCGACGAACGGCAGGTCGATGATGCTGGTGAGGGTCACTGCGGTGAGAAATTCACGCAGGCCTTGGAAGTCGTGGATGCTTTGGGCGAAGCCGCCGACGGTGGCGGGGCGGGCTTTCATCGACATGCCGGTGATGCGTTCGAACAGGGTCGCCGACAGAATCAGATCGGTTTTCTTGCCGGCCTGGTCCAACAGGTGCGCTCGGACCATGCGCAGCACCAGTTCGAAGGCGGTACCGATGAACAACCCAGCCACCAGCACCCACAGCGTCGACAACGCCTGGTTGGGCACGACGCGGTCGTAGGTCTGCATCACGAACAGTGGCACCATCAGGCCCAACAGGTTGATCAGCAAGCTGGCCAGCAGGGCGTCGCCATACAGCCAGCGCGAATGGCGCAAGGTGTCGCGGAACCAGGCCTCGACCCGGGGCACCAGTGGCGAGCGCAGGTCTTCCAGGGTATGCCGGGGCCGGGCGAACAACGCCCGGCCGGTGTAGGCTTGCTCCAGCGTGTCGCGCTCGACCCATTGCTCGCCACCATCGGCCTCGCACGGCAGGATCTGCGCCCGGCCGTCTTCTCCCCAGCGCTGCAGCACGGCGCTGCGGCCATCGTTGAGCAACAGCAGTACGGGTAGATTGAGCGGCGAAATGTCACTCAGCGCCCTTTGTAGCACCCGGCCCTGTAAACCTGCACGGGCCGCAGCCCGCGGCAGCAGGTCGGCTCCCAGACGCTGCTGGGCCAGTGGCAGGCCGCTGCACAGGCCTGCCCTGCTGGCCGGACGGCCATGCAGGTGACACAGGATCAGCAAGCCATCGAGCAACGGGTCGTCGACATCCGGGCGCAATTGCCCGCTTTGCATACTGGTCACGATGGCCTACTCCGCCACGTTGAGGAGGACTGCTAGGGGTGCCAGGGGCAGCGCTTCAGCGCATCTCGGGCAACTGCGCCTCGGTTCGCACATCCGTCTTGGCGATGGCTTCGGGCGGCAGGGAAATCCGCTGCTTGCTCAGCAGCTCGCCCATGGTGGCCAGTACCCGGTACATCGAAAACTCTTCGGTGTAGCGCACTTCGGTATAGCGACGGTTGGCGTTGTACAGCTCGTTCTCGCTGTCGAGCACATCGAGCAGGGTGCGTTGGCCCAGGCCGAACTGGTCCTGGTAGGCGCCACGCACCCGCAGGGTGGTCTCGGCGTACTCCCGGGCGGTGGGTGTTTGCTTACGCGCATTGTTCATGGCGTTCCAAGCCAGGCTGAGGTTTTCGGTCAGCTCGCGCAGGGCGTTGTTACGGATGTCCATGGCCTGGTTGATCTTGTGCGCATCGGACTGCAGGCGCGCCTTGTCGCTGCCGCCGCGGAACAGGTTGTAGCTGAGTTCGACGCCCGCCTGCCAATCGTTGTTGGCATGTCCGCGCTCGCCGCCGATGTTGTTGTTGGCGCCGGTCGCCAGCACCGCATCCAGACGCGGGTAGAAGGGGGACTTGGCCACTTCGTACTGCTGCTCGGCCGCATTGACGTCGGCCTGGGCCGACTTCAGATAGGGGTTGTTCTCGCGCATGCCCTGGCGTGCTTCATCCAGGGTGGCGGGCATCTGCGGCTGGATCGACTGCGGCGTTTCCAGCTCGTCCGGAACCCGGCCGATCACGCTGTAGAAGTTGGCTTCGGCATCGGCCAGGTCGACTTCTGCGGTGTCCAGGTTGTTTTCTGCCAACGCCCGGCGGGCGGTGGATTGGTCGAGGTCGGCGGTGCTGCCCACCCCGCGCTCGCTGCGCAGGCCGATCTGGTCGTTGACCCGCAGGTGTGCCTGCAGGTTGTTCTTGGCCAGGGTCACCAGCTCGCGGCGCTTGAGCACCTCCAGGTACACCTCAACGGCGCGCAGGGCCACGTCCTGGGCGATGGCCTGGGTGTAATAGGCGCGAGAGGTGGCCACCGCTTCGGTGCGGCCGACTTCGTTGGCAGTGTTGAAACCATCGAAGATCATCTGCCGCAAGCGCAGCTCGGATTGGGTGTAATTGAGAGTTTCCTTGTTGTGATTGCGCGTGCCATCGGCGTTCAGGCCCCGGGTGTTGAGGTTGTCCGAACGCTGGCGGCCATAACCTGCGACCAGATCGACGGTGGGGTAGTAGCCGCCGCGGGCGAATTTCACATCCTCATTGGCCGACAGGGTGCTGTTGCGGTTGGAACTGACCTGGGGGTGATAGTCCACGGCGCTCTGCACCGCCTCGGTGATCGACATGGCCTGGGCGTTGGCGCAAAGCGCCGCGGCCAGAATCGCAAGGGTGAGAGGGGTTAGCGCGCGCATGGGGTACATCTCCCTGATCAGCAAAAAGTGTCAGCGTTCCGCCTTGTTTCGCCAAAAAATTGGCGATATTTATCATCAAAACCGTTTCAGGTTTGTAACAAGGAGCTAAGAACATTTCTGGCGCGAGCTAAGAAGAGTTTTTCATAAAAGTTATGCGAAAAAAAACTTATGCGGACTATGGAAAGCAGGACATTGTTTCTCACAAGTAATGTGAAAACCCGCTGCAGCAGGCGTGTTGCAAGGATCTTGGAAAGTTCCAGAATCTTTACAGCTAGGGACAGGGATAGGCAGTCAAAAGCGGTTTTTGGCGACAAAAAATTGGCAGTGACGAGCGGTAGACATCGCCGCTCTCTATTGCCAAGGTAGATATTTCGGTCTGTCGGTGTTTCGTTTGCGAGACCCTTGCATACCGCGCCACGCCTCCATTTCCGCCCCTGTCAGCGCTGTGAAGAACCCATTGGCAAGGGGAGGCGTCAAGTCATGGCTAAACTGATCGGTGTGGTTGGCAAGGTGATAGGTGAGGTGTTCGCAGTCGGCCGCGATGGCAGCCGTCGCCCCCTGATGGAAGGTGACCGGCTGTATGCCGGCGAGCAGGTCGAGACCGGTGCTGCCGGGGCCATTGCTGTCCACTTGGACAATGGCGCCGAGCTGACACTGGGTCGCGACAGCCGCCTGGAGATGAGCAGCGACCTATTGGCCAACCAGGCACCCCATGTACAAACGCCCGATCTGACGCCTACCGACGCGCAGCTCAGCGATGTCGAGCGAATCCAGCAGGCCATCGCGGCGGGCCAGGACCCCACTGAGGTCGCCGAGGCCACTGCCGCCGGCCCGACCGGCAACAGCGCTCCGGGTGCCCAGGGCGGTGGCCACAGCTTCGTGTTGCTGAGCGAGGTGGGCGGTCGCGTGGACCCGGAAGTGGGCTTCCCCACCGCCGGCTTCAATGGCCTCCCGGAGCTCGCCAGTCGCGAAATCGGTGGACTGGACCCCAGCAATGACGACGAGGTGCAACCACCCACCCCTCCTGAACCCGGCACCGATCATCCTGTGACATTGCTAGGGCTGGACCTGAGTCCGAGCGAACTGACCCTCGACGAGGCCAACCTGCCGCAGGGTTCGGCCAGTAGCCCGGCGGCGCTCACCCAACAAGGCAGTTTCACCGTGGTGGCCGAGGACGGGGTGTTCAATCTCAACGTGGGTGGCATCAACGTGGTCACTGCAGGCGTGGTGACCGGTGTCGGCCAGTCCATCACCACGGCACTGGGCAATACCCTGACCATCACCGGCTACAACCCGGCCACGGGCGTGGTGAGCTACAGCTATACCCTCAATGGTGCCGAGCAGCATGCCAACGGGGGCGGCGCCAATACGCTGGGTGAGCATTTCCCGGTGCTGGTCAGCGACCGCGATGGTGACGTTGCCCAAGGCTCGCTGGATGTGAACATCCGAGACGACGTGCCCAAAGCGCTGAACGACACCAATGCCGTGACCGCCACCGAGCAGCACACCGAGCTGACCGGCAACGTTCTGACCAACGATATCCAGGGCGCCGACCGCGTGGCGGGCGGGCCGGTGGTCGCCGGTACCTTCACCGGCACCTACGGCACCCTGGTGCTGGCAGCCGACGGTTCCTACACCTACACCCTCAACACCAGCGACCCTGACTTCAAGAATCTCGGTGGCGGCGGCAACGGTGTCGAGACCTTCACCTACACCATCCAGGACGCCGACGGCGACACCAGTAGCGCAACGCTGACCTTGAATGTGACCAACCTCGACGACCCGGTGACCCTCAATGGCCTGAACGTGCAGGGCGGCGAGCTGACGGTGTATGAGAAGCACCTCGCCGACGGCAGCGCCCCGAACGAAGCGGCCCTGACCCAGCAGGGCACGTTCAAGGTCAGCGCCCCGGATGGGCTGCAGAGCCTGAGTGTCGGAGGCATCACGGTGGTCAGCAATGGCGTGGCGGCAGGTTTTCCGCAGTCGATCACCACGCCCGAGGGCAATACCCTGACGGTGACCGGCTACAACCCGAGCACCGGGGTGGTCAGCTACAGCTACACCTTGCTGGACAACGAAAGTCACCCCAACGGTGGCGGGGCCAACAGCATCAGCGAGCAGTTCACGGTCATCGCCAAGGATGCGGATGGCGACACCAGCACCGGCACGCTGGACGTCAATATCGTCGACGACCAGCCCAAGGCGCTGAACGACACCAATGCCGTGACCGCCACCGAGCAGCACACCGAGCTGACCGGCAACGTCCTGACCAACGATATCCAGGGCGCCGACCGCGTGGCGGGCGGGCCGGTGGTCGCCGGTACCTTCACCGGCACCTACGGCACCCTGGTGCTGGCAGCCGACGGTTCCTACACCTACACCCTCAACACCAGCGACCCTGACTTCAAGAATCTCGGTGGCGGCGGCAACGGTGTCGAGACCTTCACCTACACCATCAAGGACGCCGACGGCGACACCAGCAGCGCGACGCTGACCTTGAACGTGACCAACCTCGACGACCCGGTGACCCTCGACGGCCTGAACGTGCAGGGCGGCGAGCTGACCGTGTACGAACAGAACCTCGCCGACGGCAGCGCCCCGAACGAAGCGGCCCTGACCCAGCAAGGCACGTTCAAGGTCAGTGCTCCGGATGGGCTGCAGAGCCTGAGTGTCGGAGGCATCACGGTGGTCAGCAATGGCGTGGCGGCAGGTTTCCCGCAGTCGATCACCACGCCCGAAGGCAATACCCTGACGGTGACCGGCTATAACTCGAGCACCGGGGTGGTCAGCTACAGCTACACCTTGCTGGACAACGAAAGTCACCCCAACGGTGGCGGGGCCAACAGCATCAGCGAGCAGTTCACGGTCATCGCCAAGGATGTGGATGGCGACACCAGCACCGGCAGCCTGGACGTCACTATCGTCGATGATGTGCCTCAGGCCGCGCCGGACTCCGCCAGCGTGGTGGAGGGCGGTACGGTATCGGGCAATGTCTTGCTCAACGACAAGATGGGTGCGGACCAGGCAGGCTTGAGCAATGTCGTGGTCGGCGCGCGAGCCGGGTCGGACACCTCGACCTCGGCCATCGGTAACCTCAATACCCAGATCATCGGCCAGTACGGCACTTTGACCATCGATGCCGCGGGTAACGCGGTTTACCACGCCAACCCGGACAGCGTGGCGCCCGCCGGTGCGACGGATGTCTTCGTCTACACCATTCGTGACACGGATGGCGATGAAAGCACCACGACCATCACCATCAACGTCACGGATTGCTCGCTAACGGTAGCAGGGCCAAGTGGCGTGACGGTGTACGAAAAAGCACTGGACATGCTCCAGGATGGCAATGACCTGGCCCCCGGCCAGGTGAATGGCAGTCAACCGAACGCCACCGGTGAAACGGCCTCTGGCAATCTGGCCGGAGGTGTCAGCGGGGGTGTCGGTGGATTGACCTTCACCTTGGTCGGCAATGCCGAAGGCCAGTATGGCCAGATCAAGCTCAACCCGGATGGTTCCTACACCTACACGCTGACCTCGCCAGCCGATTCGCCTGTGCACCAGAACGATGGCGCGAACAGCGTGACGGAAACCTTCACCTACGAGGTGAAGGACTCGCTCGGCAACAGCACTACCAGCACTATCGTGATCACCATCGTCGATGACGTGCCAAAGGCAGACAGCGATTTCGTCAATGTGTACGAAGGCGGTACGGTCAGCGGCAATGTGCTGGTCAATGATGTGATCGGCGCCGATGTGCGCGCCGACGGCGCCTATGTGGTGGGTGTGCGCGCTGGTAGCAATACCGCATCTTCCGCCATCGGCCAGTTGAACACCCAAGTGCAAGGCCAGTACGGCTACCTGACCCTCGATGCCCAGGGCAATGCGGTCTATCACGCCAACCCGAACAGCGTGGCCCCGGCCGGGGCGACCGACACGTTCGTCTACACCATCCGTGATGCCGATGGGGATGAAAGCACCACCACCATCACCATCAAGGTACATGATTCGTCGATGGTCGCTTGCGACGACACCGAGGTGACGGTGTATGAGAAGGCTCTGGACCTGAACCAGGATGGCAATGACCTGGCACCTGGTACGGTGATCGGTAGCCAACCAGGTTCGACCGGCGAGACGGCTTCCGGCTCCTTGGTGGGATCTGTCAGCGGTGGTGTAGGAGCCTTGACCTACACCCTCGTCGACAATGCGCTCGGCAAGTATGGTCAGCTCCAGCTGAATTCCAATGGCACCTACACCTACACCCTGACGTCGCCCGCCGATTCGCCCGTGCATCAGAACGACGGCGCGAACAGCGTGACGGAATCCTTCACCTACGAGGTGAAGGACTCGCTCGGCAACAGCACCACCAGCACCATCGTGATCACCATCGTCGACGATGTGCCCAAGGCCTACAGCGACTTCGCCAATGTCTACGAAGGCGGTACGGTTAGCGACAACGTTTTGGTCAATGACGTGACCGGTGCCGACGTGCGCGGCGATGGCGCCTATGTAGTGGGGGTGCGTGCAGGCTCGAACACTTCCACCTCGGCGATCGGCCAACTGAACACCCAAGTGCAAGGCCAGTACGGCTACCTGACTCTGGATGCCCAAGGCAACGCGGTGTACCACGCCAACCCGAACAGTGTGGCGCCGGCTGGTGCCACCGACACATTCGTGTACACCATCCGTGATGCCGATGGCGATGAAAGCACCACGACCATCACCCTGAAGGTGCACGACATCTCGCTGTCGGTATGTGATAACACGGGCGTGACGGTGTACGAAAAAGCCCTCGATTTGAATCAGGATGGCCAGGACCTGGCACCCGGCACCGTGGTGGGTAGTCAGCCGGGTTCGACCGGCGAGACGGCTTCCGGAGCTCTGGCCGGCTCGGTCAATGGTGGTATAGGCGCGCTGACCTTCACCTTGATCGACGACGCGGTGGGGAAATACGGCCAGCTCCAGCTGAATTCCAATGGCACGTACACCTACACGCTGACGTCGCCCGCCGACTCGCCTGTGCATCAGAACGACGGCGCGAACAGTGTGACGGAAACCTTCACCTACGAGGTGAAGGACTCCCTCGGCAACAGCACCACCAGCACTATCGTGATCAGCATCGTCGACGATGTGCCCAAGGCGGACAGCGACTTGGTCAATGTTTACGAAGGCGGTACGGTCGGCGGCAACGTGCTGGTCAATGATGTGATCGGTGCCGATGTGCGCGCCGATGGCGCCTACGTGGTGGGGGTGCGCGCCGGTAGCAATACCGCGTCCTCCGCCATTGGCCAGCTCGATACCAACGTCCAGGGCCAGTACGGTTACCTGACCCTCGATGCTCAAGGTAACGCGGTGTACCACGCCAACCCGAACAGTGTCGCGCCGGCGGGGGCTACCGACACCTTCGTTTACACCATCCGCGATGCTGACGGGGATGAGAGCACCACCACGATCGCCATCAAGGTGCACGACGTCTCGATGTCGGTGTGCGACGATGCCAGCGTCAAGGTGTACGAAAAGGCGCTGGACCTGAACCAGGATGGCAAGGATCTGGCGCCTGGCACCGTTATCGGTAGCGATCCGTCCTCGACTGCTGAGACCGCCTCCGGAAGCCTGGCCGGCTCTGTCAACGGTGGCATCGGCCCGATTACCTACACCTTGCTCGGAAATGCCACAGGGCAGTATGGCCAGGTTCAGATCAACCCTGATGGCTCCTACACCTACACGCTGACCGCTCCGGCCAATACGCCGGGGGCCAATTCGGCATCGGACCAATTCCTCTACAAAGCGACCGACTCGTTGGGTAACAGCATCACTAGCAAGATCACCGTCAACGTCGTGGATGATGTGCCCAGCGTTGCATGTGCCGAGCGTTCGGTCACGCCAAGCCAGATCGACTCCAATATCCTGCTGGTGATCGATGTATCCAGCAGCATGGCCCAGAGCTCGGGCGTCTCGGGTCTGAGCCGCCTGGAGCTGACCAAGCAAGCGATCAGTGCACTGCTCGACAAGTACGACGACATGGGTGACATCAAAGTGCAGATCGTCACCTTCGGCACGGGTGCCAAGGTGTTGGCCGACCAGTGGGTAAGCATCGATCAAGCCAAGGCACTGGTCGCCAATCTAAAGGCAGGCGGCTCTACCTACTACGATGACGCCGTCGACTCCGCGCAGATCGCCTTCGACAAGACTGGCAAGCTGGTCGGGGCGCAAAACGTCAGCTATTTCTTCTCGGACGGTGCGCCGACTTCAGGTCATGCCATCGACGCCAGCCGCGAGGGCAACTGGGAGTCCTTCCTCGACAGTAACGGGGTCAAGTCCTACGCCATCGGTATGGGAGATGGCGCCAACGCCAGCAAGCTCGACCCATTGGCCTACGATGGCGACAGCCATACCGACACCAACTCGGTGGTGGTCACCGATCTCAATCAACTGGGTTCGGTACTGTCGGGGACCGTGCAAGGCTTCCCGATCACTGGCAGCCTGATGAGCGGCGGCGGCTTTGGTGCCGACGGTGGATTCATCAAGGCCCTGTTGGTGGATGGCGTCACCTATACCTTCGACCCCAAAGCCGCCAACGGCCAAGGTGGTTACACAGTCGCCGGCGGGGTGGACAAGGCCGCTTTCGACGCGCAGACCCACTCGCTCAGCATCAAGACGGCCCTGGGTGGCACGCTGGTGGTGGACATGGACACCGGTGATTACACCTACACCTCGGCCAAGGGCAGTGGCGGCAATGCCGTGGAACGCTTCGGCTTCACCGCCAGCGACAACGACGGCGACACCAGCAGCGCGATCCTGACGGTGCGGGTCAACGGCAACAGCGCTCCGGTAGCGGGTGCCGACCACATCATCACCAACATCACCGGGGCGACCATCACGGTGCCAGCCGAGGCGCTGCTGCACAATGACAGCGATGCCGATAGCGATCGGCTGAGCGCGTCGCCGAACACCTTCGCCACTGGGTTCGCCGACAAGGGGGCAGGCTTCGGCACGGGACCGATCAAGACCCTTTCCTTCAACGACCATGGCAACAAGACCGAGAACCAGTTCAAGGCGCTGGACCGCAGTGCATTCGCGCTCAATGCCAGCGACATGACCGCGGCCCTGGTCGTGCTTGGCTACCTGGGCTCGGTGAGTGGTAGCAGCGGGACGAATGATGAAGACGTGATCACGGTGCAACTGCGCAAGGGCGAATCCTTGCAACTCGACCACGATCGCCCCGCCGGCAACATCACTTTGGAGTGGAGGGATGAAAACGGCAGCTACCAGACGATCGCCAGTGGCCAAAGCTTTACTGCCAGCCATGACGGCACGTACAGCATCCATGTGATCAACGAGATCAACCCTGGCGGCAGCAGCAAGTCAGGCTCCGAGGACTACAAGCTGAGTTTGCTGGTCAACTACGCCCAGGCCGAGAACGAGGTGCACCACGATACCTACACGCTCAGCGATGGTCACGGTAGCAGCGCCACGGGTGCGGTGGACATCACGTACCAAGCGGGCACGACCCTTACCGGCACCGACAATGACGATGTGCTGCTCGCCGGCAATGGCGATGACACGCTCCATGGCGGCAATGGGCACGATGTGCTGGTCGGCGGCGAGGGCAACGACAAGCTCTACGGCGGCGCTGGCGACGATCTGTTGATCGGCGGCCCTGGCAACGATCTGCTCGACGGTGGCCCTGGCAACGACACCGCCAGCTACGCCTCGGCCACTTCGGCGGTTACCGTCAACCTGGGTGTGGGAGCGCAACAGAACACGGTAGGCGCTGGGCTCGATACATTGTCCGGCATCGAGAACCTGATCGGCTCGGACTACAACGACACGTTGATCGGAAACGGGGCTGACAATCAGCTTACCGGTGGTCTGGGTAACGACATGCTGACCGGGGGAGGGGGCAACGATACATTCATCTGGCACAAGGGCGATACCGGACACGACACCATCACCGACTTCAGCCTGGGCAACGACCACCTTGACCTGTCGCAACTGTTGCAGGGCGAGAATGCCACATCGGCATCGCTGGATGACTACCTGCACTTCAAGGTCAGCGGCACCGGTACCCAGGCGGTCTCGACCATCGAGGTCAGCAGCGTGGCGGGCGCGAATGCGACGCAGACGATCGATCTGGCGGGTGTCGACCTTGCTCAGCATTATGGGGTGACGGCGGGGGCAGGAGGGGTGATATCGGCGGGGCAGGATACGGCGACGATCATTACGGGGATGCTTAATGATCATTCGTTGAAGGTGGATACGGTGTAAGGCTCTGTCCTCGGATTGTCACATAGGCCGCTTCTGGAGCGGCCTTGTACCGCGACTGGCTGCACGGTTGCTCCCGAGGCTCGAGCCCGAACCGCTCATTTCAATGCAAACGCTTCAGGTGGGACCGGTGCAGCTTTGACATTGAACACTTTACAGATGATGTACCAACAGACAGAGACGGGGAAAGTGAGCGGAAACACGATTGCCCAGAACGGCAGTTGCCAGTTTTTTTTGCCTTGCATCTCACCTGGCTCGCCGGTGCGCCAGGGTACGTAGTGACGCCAGGCCTCTGCTGGAGTCAGGCTGATGGCATGCATTGGGCGGTGCCACCAATTGGGTGGGCCGGGAGGTGGGAGTTTATCCGGACCATGCTCCATGAAATGCCGAAGATACTCCCACATTTCTTCCACATGTCGTATGGCTGGATCATGCGGTCGGTTACTGTCTATCCAGACGCAATCTCTTTGATGAAGGCTGCCATCACGTCGCGGTGAAGCTAAAGCCAGGGCATAACTGACACTCCATGAATTTCCATAAAATACTCGCATTGTGAGCATCCCTCCGTGAATGGTCCTCCAGTCGAGTGTGAAAAGTTTTTTGCCTCTTCGGCAATATATTGATTGTGTCTTTCTGTTGAAATAGATTTTTGAAAGCTTTTTAATTAAATAGATTCTGTAGGCGAGGAAGGGTGCAAAGATAAAAGGCACTAATAAATCGATTGCCAGCGATGTTGCGTCCCATGTTTCGGGGTGTTCTATAAAATCGGTCAAGGTGTTTGGGTATACAGCAAACATGACGCCTAAAATCATTGCTGTATAAATTTGACTCATGGTTACCGAGTCGGTTACCCAGGGATTATCTAAGGCAAGAAAATTTTGATTTATCGTAATTTCTTTTCCGTAGATCTTTGGTTCTGTTTGGGTCTTGGTAGATTGCGTGTAAGTCCATGTGATGGGCATGATTAACCTTCGATTAGGAATTTTTTCTTTAAGGGCATGGTTTTCGACAGCCCCTGGCTGGGCGTGTAAGTTATGATTAAGGTAACGCGGGACTTGCTCGCTATTACTCGCTTGAAGTGGAGTACTATACCGTATGCAGTAAGGTGGCAAGTCGGTTCTAAGCTTGGCAAGCTGTAGGAGTTGTTTTTATCGGAAACGGCTAATTCTGCATTCCACTCACTCTCCCCGATCGCAAACTCTCGCAGCAGCACGGTGAATTCCACAGTAGGCGTAGGGGTAACGATCTCGGTATATGTAATGGCAGGCCAGTTGGGGGAGATCCATGTCGCGCTTTCTTTCCATCCGGAAGTAACGTTCTGTAGTCCAATTGACTTGGCCTCAATGCCCGTGAGCAAAATCGGTGCATAATATTCTTTATTCCAAGAACTGATCTCTTCAAGCACCGTGGGGTACCCAGGGAGCTTGGCATCCGGGCGCAACGTCAAACCTTCATGCATTTCTCCATCGTTGTTGCGATTGCCAAACTCGCTTCTGCATGTCCACAGTTCCAGCGGCGTATGAATGCGCTCGTTTGCTTTTGAATAGGCGTAAAAGCCTGCTGCTATGAATAGTCCCCCGATCAATATTACTCCTGCAGCCGCCAATCCTGCGAAGGACACGGCGGTTGCTATCGATGATAAAGACAGGCTGCCCTGAAGAACCATTACGGACCCAATAGCTGTTGAAATACCTGCGAGTTTTGTATGCCGGGCAGCGATGGGGTCTCCTAGTCTCTTCTGTCTTGACGATTTCAGCAGGTCTGATGCGAGCCCTAAGAGAATCGTTGAATACCCCGTTATGGTCGTGAATAATCTGCTCGCAAGAATTCCCATGATATTGCGGTTGAACGCAATCCCGGGGAAGGATGAACTTAGATGAAATAAGATTATTCTTTGCGCCGTTCTGGCACTCACCAATGCTCCGGCGGTTGCGCCGATTAGTCCGAAGATTGATGAGGCAAAGCCAGTGGTGAACTCAGGCGATTGGCTGGTTTGTAGGTTATTATAGGCAGCTTTTAGTGAAATGATGTTGAACCAGAGAGCCGCAGAGTTAAGGCCGGCTCCCGCACCAGAGCTCAGTAGACTAAGAAATTTTGGCTTCATGGTAGAAGTAGTAATCATTTCGAGCGTGACTGTCCGACTTCCGCTGATGCGCAGTTGCTTGATCTCCTCAACCCGGGCCATTCCACTTTTCAAATAACGATCTACTTCCTGGCTAAACGGATTGTCACGAATGAACTGATCAGTCACGTTATAGCGAGCCGCTAGCAAGCCCAAGACCTTCTCGGCGTTGGCTTCCTGAGCTGCCAGTGCTACATGCTTGCTAAGGGAGTTGCTGGCGCTCCATCGGGTCTGACCATGCATGCGTTTCAGCACCACCGTCATCACCGTCTGAGCGGTGAGATCAGTGATGCCGGCGGTGGCGGGGAAACGCCCAGCCAGACCTTGGATGACATTGTCAGCTCCCCCCAGCAAGGTACCGACAGCATCCGCCTTGTCCTTGAACGGGTTGAACGGTGCCAGCGCGGTATAAAGCGGGCTATCATGCTGATCCAGCCACTGCTCCAGGCGCTTGAATCGCCGGTCGCGCTCTTCGGTGCCGGTCGCGGGCTGGCTCATCGGGTGGATCAAGAGCGCCAAAGACATCTCCAACCCTCGAGCGGAGATAGTATTGTCGCGGTCGTAGCAGGCCAGCGCTGCGGCCAGGCTATAGGGATCGTCGAGATGCGAATCTTCGGCAGTCGCCATCCACATGTCATGATCGTTGCTGGCTTGCAAGGCATACTCGCGCAGGGCGGCGATGCGTTGTTCCTGCTCGTCGCGTTCAGCGAGAAATTGCAGGTATTTGGGAATATCCATTCGCTGCGCGAGGCGCGCGCCGTTTTTGGAATAGTCTTTGTGGGTCAGAGCCCGAAAGCGAGCTTCGGCTTCGGACCATTGGGCGCCTTCCTCACGAATTCGGAGAAGTTGGGCAACGTTTTCGGGTGGGGAGGACTCACTCGGATAGAGGCTTTCGAGGGATTTGTTCAGCAGCGCGGCAATCAAGTTACGATGATGAAAGTCTTGGCTGTTCCGGCTGATGTGCTCCGCATTCAATTGATAACAGGCCGGCACGTCGGCCTGTTCCGAGCCTTGTGCCGGCTTGGTGTATTCCAGTTGCTCGGTGGGCATCAGGTCACGCAGCTGATGCTGATACGCCGAGACGGAAAGGCTCAGGTCCATCGCCATGCCTTCGGCATCGCTCAAGGCCACCACAACCGGGATCTTCGGTTGGGTACTGGGGTAATGCCGCGCCATTGCGGTGAGCCTACCAATCGGTAAGATTTCGTCTATTGGATGGCTGCTCCAATGCAGCGACATCCGCTGGTCGAGAGGCTTGAAGTCTTCCACCCAGGTTTTCACTGCGCTTAGCGGCAGTACATTGGGTTGGGCAGAGGGCTGCTGATTGCCCGCCACCAGTTCGGTCATGTCGAGCTGGCGCATGTGTCGCTTGCGCATTAGCTGCGATCCAGTGATACGGGCGGTCATGGCGTTCGTCCACAGATGCGGGCTGTAGGCGATCCAGACCTCGTTGGCGATATCTTGGTGAGTGTCCGCCCATACCCAAGCTGTGCTGTAGCCAGCCAGGTAACGGTTGCGCTGGTCGTAATTATCGAGGCCTTGGTAGCGGAGCTCCTTGTACTGGCCTTTGCCGTCGTATTCGTGGATGACCAGCTTTTCACTCAAGGTGCCTTTCATGAAGACATAGACGTAGCCTGGGCGCAGCGCCCGCAAGGTATAGGCGGAATGTTGAAGTGGGGCGAAACCTTGCTCCAAGTCGAAGCCAGAATCTGCGTAGCGACAGTGCGCTCCACCTGTCGGGCGCGGCACGATGGCATAGCGCACGGGAAGGATGGGTACGCGAGCGCTGCAGGGAGGGCCAGAAGTGGCGCTGCTGACACAACCATCAATCATGAAAGCTCCTCGTGTGGGAATCACCGCTCGTAACGCTCGATGACACCATCGGTGGCGTCATGGGAGGCGGGCGTTTCACACTAGCGGGGAACCGATTCTCAGAGGACCTTTGGGCTTCCTAAAAGCGTGTAGGAAAGCTCGATTTAAAGTTTCGTGAATTGCGGAGGAATAATGCTGACAATGAGGGCCCGACAGCCTCACCCCGGCCTACGCAGTGTCTTCTGCCTGAGGATATACACACTCACCAGCACCGCACTGGTCAGCATGAACGCTCGGGCCCAGAACAGCGGCACCAGATAGCATGAAAGGCCGATGCTCGCCCACATCAGTCCGATGGCGTAGACCTTGCCTTTGAGGGGGATGCCTTCACCGCTCAGGTAATCGCGGATCCATGGACCCAGTTGGGGGTGATTGACCAGCCAATGGTGAAAGCGCGGCGAGCTGCGTGCGAAGCAGGCGGCCGCCAGGAGCAGAAACGGGGTGGTGGGCAACACCGGCAGGAAGATACCCACGACCCCCAACGCAACGCTGAGCCAGCCGATGGCCAGCAGCAGGTAGCGCATCGCGGCTCAGTGATGACGTGGCTTGAGCAGCGCCGGCTTTTCGTCAGGTGCGTGCAGCAGCAGGAACAAGGCAGACAACGCCTCGGGGATCTGCACGATCATGTCGTCCTGCAGGTTGGCGTTGCTGGCGATGTCGGCAAATTCAGGCTGCTCGTCGAACAGGCCCGAGCCGACCATGATCGGCAGCAGCATCTCGCTGACTTCTTCCTCGGCGTCTTCGAACCAGGCTTCCTCGCGCAGGAAAACACCTTCCATGAAGCCGATGCACCAGCCGCGCAGGTCGGAATCGTCTGGCTCGTCGGTCAGGTCCAGGTCGCAGGGCAGGTCGAATTCCTCGTCGCTGGCCAGTTGGCGGGCGATGTGCGCCTTGAGCGCGACCAGGGTCGCCTCGATCTCGGTACGCTGGGCGTCGCTGGCGTAGTGCGGCTCCTCGGCGAACAGCGCGTCGATCCACTCACGCTCGGGAACCTCGACGGCAGAGATCGACAAGGCAGTCAGGTAGCCATGGGCGGCGACGTAGTCCAGCGCTTCTTCGTGCAGCTCATCGGCATCGAGGAAGGCTTGCAGGCGGGTCAGTTGCTCGGCGAAGGACATTACAGGGCTACCTTGGGGAATAAACGATAGTGAATTCTAGCACCTTGCAGCGACGGCGGGGCAAAGGGAACGTCTGTCAGTGCCGCGCACTGCGCGCCCCCTCTCTGCGGTATACTCCGCGGCTTTTCATCCAGGGGCGGATTTTGCCGCCTGTTGGCAAAAGCTGCTTACGCATTCGACGTGTGCGGGGCGGGTTTTTCGTCCAGCCTGTTGGTCCAGGATGGTACGGCGATATTGGAGTTGCACATGCTCGAACAGGCTCAGCGGGTTCTCAAGGATATCTTCGGCTACGACAGTTTCCGTGGGCGCCAGGCTGCAATCATCGAATGCGTGGCCAATGGCGGCGACGCCCTGGTGCTGATGCCTACCGGTGGCGGCAAGTCGCTGTGCTTCCAGGTGCCGGGTCTGCTGCGTCAGGGCCTGACTGTCGTGGTGTCGCCACTGATCGCGCTGATGGACGATCAGGTCGCCACCCTCGATGAGCTGGGCGTGGCCGCTGCGGCCCTGAATTCCACGCTGAGCGTCGAGCAACAGCGCGACCTGGCCGGGCGCCTGCGTCGTGGTGAGGTGAAGATGCTCTACCTGGCGCCGGAGCGCCTGGTGCAGCCGCGTATGCTGGAGTTCCTGCGCGGCCTGGACATCGCCCTGTTCGCCATCGACGAAGCCCACTGTGTGTCGCAATGGGGTCACGACTTCCGTCCCGAATACCTGCAATTGGGCCAGTTGGCCGAGTTGTTCCCCCATGTGCCGCGCATCGCCCTGACTGCCACCGCCGACATGCGGACCCGCGAGGAAATCGTCCAGCGCCTGCACCTGCAGGGCGCCGAGCGCTTCCTGTCGAGCTTCGACCGGCCCAACATCTTCTATCGCATCGTGCCTAAGGAGGCGCCACGCAAGCAGTTGATGGCGTTTCTCGGCGAACGGCGGGGCAACGCCGGCATCGTCTATTGCCTGTCGCGCAAGAAGGTCGACGAAACCGCTGCGTTCCTCTGCGACCAGGGCTTCCCGGCTTTACCGTACCACGCAGGCCTGCCGGCCGAGACCCGTTCAGCCAATCAGCACCGCTTCCTCAACGAGGAGGGGTTGATCATGGTCGCCACCATCGCCTTCGGCATGGGCATCGACAAGCCCAATGTGCGCTTCGTTGCCCACCTCGACCTGCCCAAGTCGCTCGAGGCCTATTACCAGGAAACCGGCCGTGCCGGTCGTGACGGTTTGCCATCCGATGCCTGGATGGCCTACGGCCTGCAGGATATGGTGATGCTCAAGCAGATGCTGCAGAACTCCGAGGGTGATGAGCGGCATAAGCGGGTGGAGCAGCACAAGCTCGATGCGATGCTGGCCCTGTGCGAAGAAACCCGCTGCCGCCGTCAAGCGCTGTTGGCTTACTTCGATGAGGTGCTCGAACAGCCCTGTGGGCATTGCGACAACTGCGTGGATCAGGTGCAGACCTGGGATGCCACCGAACCTGCGCGTCAGGCCTTGTCGGCGGTGTTCCGCACCGGTCAGCGTTATGGCGTGGGGCACCTGGTCGATGTCCTGCTGGGCAAGGACACCGAAAAGGTGCGCAACTTCGGCCACGAGAAACTCTCGGTGTTCGGTGTGGGCAAGGCCATGGCCGAGGCCGAGTGGCGCTCGTTGTTCCGCCAATTGGTGGCCCGTGGCCTGGTCGACATCGACCTGGAGGGCTACGGTGGCCTGCGTCTGTCCGACAGCTGCCGACCACTGTTGCGGGGCGAGGTGACCTTGCAACTGCGGCGCGACCTCAAGCCGCAAACCGTGGCCAAGACATCCTCCAGCGGTGGCAGCCCGGCGAGCCAACTGGTTCGGGCCGAAGAGCGCGAACTCTGGGAGGCCTTGCGCACCTTGCGGCGCAAGCTGGCCGAGGAGCACAGCGTGCCGCCCTACGTCATCTTCCCCGACTCGACCCTGCTCGAAATGTTGCGCAGCCAGCCCACCAGCCTCAGCGATATGGCCCAGGTCAGCGGCGTCGGCGCACGCAAGCTCGAGCGCTATGGTCAGGCCTTCCTCGAAGTGCTCAATGGCGCCGGCGGCACCGAAGAGGCGCCTAAGGTGGTGCTCGACCTGCGCCACGAATTGGTCAGCCTGGCCCGTGCAGGCATGACCCCGGCGCAGATTGCCGGGCAGTTGAACTGCAGCGAGAAGAACGTCTACAGCCTCCTGGCCGAAGCCATTGGCCGTCAGGAACTGAGCCTGGAGCAGGCTCTGGACCTGCCGGAAGACTTGATGATGGAGGTGCAGGACGCCTTCCTCGATGGCGAAGGCGAGCTGCCGGCGGTGACCACCATCGCTCCGCTGTTCGGTGCTCGGGTCCCAGAGGGCGTGCTCTATTGCGTACGGGCGGCACTGGCGGCGGAGTTCGAGCTCTGATCGAGGGGCATATCGGTCAAGTGCTGACCTTTGTCATGCTTTTTGACGATTTTCAGCGTTCAGCAAAGCGGCTAACCTTGCCTGTTCGGTGCGGTCATGGTTAGCTGCCTAATAATTAGTTCTAGTCGATGAGTGTTCTATGCCCCTGAACGACAACCAACACCGCTTCGGTATGCAACTGGCCCAGATGTCCCGAGGCTGGCGTGCTGAACTGGATCGCCGCCTGGCCGGGCTCAACCTGTCCCAGGCGCGCTGGCTGGTGTTGTTGCACCTGTCGCGGTTCGAAGAGCCGCCGACCCAGCGTGAACTGGCCCAGAGTGTGGGCGTCGAGGGCCCGACCCTCGCGCGCCTGCTCGACAGCCTGGAAAACCAGGGCCTGGTCAGGCGCCTGGCCGTGATGGAAGACCGCCGTGCGAAGAAGATTGCCCTGTGTCCGCCAGCCCGGCCTATGATCGAGCAGATCGAGACCATCGCCAATGCGCTGCGTCTGGAGCTGTTCACGGGCATCGAACCGGCCGACCTGGAAGTGTGCATGCGCGTGCATGCCAAGATCCTGGCCAACCTCGACAAGGCTTGAGGGGCTACCGCTGCAGCTTGCAGCTCAGAAGGTATGCCCCAAGTTCAAGTACACCGCCTGTTCGTGGGCACTGTTGGCGCCGTAGCTCAGGTTCAGTGGCCCCAGCGGTGTCTCCATGCCCAGGAAGATGCTCGCCGCATTGATATAGCCGCTGTCAAAGGCGTTGTCGTTGTTCCAGGCCCGGCCGCGCTCGAGCGAGCCACCTATGTACAACGGGAAGTCCAGCGGCACATAAGCCCTTGGCGTCAGGCGTCGGTAGTAGACCAGGCGCAGCAGGCTGATGTTCTGTCCCGATACCGAGTCCTGGCGGAAGCCTGAAAGTTCGCGGGCACCGCCGATCACGAAGCTCGAGGTGACCACCTCGGTATCGTCCAGGGTGCGCCCGTAGCGCCCGCCGAGCACGAACGTGTTCGGCCCACTGCTGATCGCCTTGTCCAGGTTGAACAACCATTGGCGGTAGTCCTCGTCGGAGTCCAGCGACTTGTCGTACTTGCGCAAGGTCAGCCCGATGTCCTCGCCGCTGTGCGGGAAGTACACGTTGTCCATGGTATCGAACGAGTATTTGAGCTCGTAGAAGCCCTCGTTGAAGCTGACTTTCGGCAAGTCCTGATCGCCGATGCGCACGTCGGCCTCGCCCCAGGCCTTGCCCGCGCCCAGGCGCACTTCGCCATAGGTGCCGATCTGGCGACCGAGGTTCAGACCGAAACCGTAGCGCTCCAGGCGGTATTCGGCGATCGGGTCGTTGTCCAGGGTGGCTTCGATGTTTTGCGAGCCGAAGTCCAGGTAAGGCGCGATGAAATAGCGTGAGCCCACGTCCAGCGGCTGGTAGAACTCGCTGTAGAGCTCCTGCTGGTCGCCGATCTGCGCGCGGGTCAGCCACTCGGCGCCCAGCTCGTTGATGCCGTTGACGCGGTAGCTGGCGCCGAGGTTGAAGGCGCTATCGCCACGCAGATCGTCAGACAGGTTCAGGCCCAGGCGTAGGTAATCGGTGCCGCCGCGCTTGCCCCGTGCGGTGATCACCAGGGTGTTGTCGTCGCCTTTGTGCACGACCCGGTAATGAACCCTGTCGAAATAGTCCAGGCCGTAAAGCGTGCCCATGTCGGTCTGCAGCCGATCCAGTTCCAGAGGTTGGCCAACGGGTTGGCGGATGTAGTAGCGAATCACGTCGTCGCTGACCTTGGAGTCGTTCTCCACCTTGATTGCGGTGATCAACGGCGTACGTTGGCCGGCGGAACGAGCGGCCACCAGGCTGGCGTCGCCCTCAGGCCGGCGCAGCGCCGCAAGGCGCGGGGCCAGTAGCTCGGTGGCACGGTAGCCGGCGTCGATCATGTCGCGGGCACGGCCGAAATCGGTGACGCCGAACGCCGCCAGTGGCGGCTGGATGAGTATGTCGTCGCGATGCAGGCTGGCCAGTTGCTCTTCGGAGTTGCGCCGGGTCATCAGGGTGATCGACTGGTTGAGCACGTCCACCACCGTCGCCAGCTGTTTGCGGTCACGCAGGGGCGAGCCGATGTCGACCACGATCGCCACGTCCACACCCATGTCCCGCGCCACGTCCAGCGGGATGTTGTCGACCATGCCGCCATCGACCAGCAACCGGCCATCGACCTCGACCGGGGCGAATACCGCTGGGATCGACATGCTGGCGCGGATCACCTGGGCCAGGTGCCCACGCTTGAACACCACTTTGTCTCCGCTGGCGATATCGGTGGCCACCGCGCGAAAGGGAATGGGCAGTTTGTCGAAGTCGCGGATATCGGCGGTATGCGCCAGCTTGCTTTCCAGTAGCAGGGCCAGGTTCTGACCCTGGATTACTCCCAGCGGCAGGCCAAGGCTGCCGTCATCACGGAAGCTGAGCTTCTGCTTTACCAGGAAGTCGCGGTCGTCCTGCTTGCGTCGGAAGGGTACATCCTTGCGCGGCGGGGCGTCCGACAGCGCTTGCTGCCAGTCCAATGTGGTAGCCAGTTTTTCCAGTTCCTCGACGCTGTAACCGGAGGCATACAGGCCGCCGACCACCGCGCCCATGCTGGTACCTGCGATGGCATCGATGTGTACCCCCTGTTGTTCAAGTGCTTTGAGCACGCCGATGTGGGCGAGCCCTCGGGCGGCGCCGCCGGAAAGCACCAGGCCGACCTTCGGCCGGACCGGCTCGGCGGCGACAACCGTGCAGGTGGTCAGCGTCAACAACAGGCAGAACAGCAAACGGCGCATCGTGAGTCTCAAACCGGGAGGTAAAGACCGCTAGTATAAGCAACCACTCACCCGGAGACCCGCGACCATGGCCGATGCCAAGCCGGAAATTGTCATTACCTATTGCACCCAGTGCCAGTGGCTGCTGCGCGCTGCCTGGTTGGCCCAGGAGCTGCTCAGCACCTTCAGCGACGACCTTGGTCGAGTCGCCCTCGAACCCGGCACCGGGGGTATATTCAGGATTACCTGCAACGGCGTGCAGATCTGGGAGCGCAAGGCCGATGGTGGCTTCCCAGAAGCCAAGCAGCTCAAGCAGCGGGTGCGCGACCAGATCGACCCGCAGCGCGACCTGGGCCACAACGATCGCTGATCAGGCACCCTGCGCTGCTTCGTGCGGGCGTGGCGGTTGTTCGGCGGCCAGGCGGCTGGAGAGGACGATGGCGAAAATAATCAGCGCACCCCCGGCCAGCATGCGTAGGGTGGGCGTCTCGTTGAACACCAGCCAGGCGACGGCGATGCCATAGACCGGTTCCATGCCGAATACCACGGCGGCTGTGCGGGCCTTGATCACGGCCAGGCTGGCCACGAACAGGCTGTGCGCCACGCCGGTACAGAAGATGCCCAGCAGGGCGATCCACAGCCAGTCAATGGAGGTGATCTCGGTCAGGCCCGGCGCAGCGAAAGGCAGCAGGCACAGGCCCACCACCAGGTTCTGCCACAAGGCGGCCTGCACGGCAGGCAAACGACCGGAACCGGCGCGGTTGGTCAGCGACAACAGCGAGAACAGCAGGCCTGACAGCAGGGCCCAGAGCAAACCGCCAGTGGCTTCGCTGGCCAGGTCGAACTGCGGCGTGACCAGTACCAGACCAATACTCACCAGCAGTACCAAGAGCACCTCGTTGCGGCGGATGCGCTCACGGAACAGCAGCCCTTCGAGGATGACCGTGAAGGCGGGGAAGCTGGCGAAACCCAGAGTGGCGATGGCCACGCCAGCGACCTTGACCGCGATGAAGAAACTCACCCAATGTCCGGCCAGCAGCATCCCGCCAAGTAAAAGGCGGCGCAGGTCCTGACGGTTCAGACGACGCCAGCCTGGGCCTGCGAGGCTGGCGAACAGGCCCAAGGCGAGCACGGCGAAAGCCGCGCGGCCGAAGACGATCTGCGTGGGGTTGGCACTGGCGGCCAGTTTGCCGAAGACGCCGGTCAGGCCGAAGAACAGCGCGCCGACATGCAGGGCGCCGAGGGCAGTGCGGTGGTTCATGGTGGTCCTTGTGGCTGCAAGTCTTGCCGGCGCAGTTTAACCTGCCTTCCCCGGCGGACCACCTCTGTCGCGCAGCTACAGGCTGATGCGCCCCAGCAAGATGTCGCGAAACATGACGAAATCGCCGATCAGGCTGTAGAACGGGTGGGTGAACGTGGCCGGGCGGTTTTTCTCGAAGAAGAAATGTCCGACCCAGGCGAAGCCATAGCCGAAGACCGGCACTGCCAGCAACAACAGCCACTTGCCGCTGCCGATGGTGTAGGCCAGCAGGGCGATCACCAGGCTGGTACCGACGAAGTGCAGGCGTCGGCACGTGGGATTGCTGTGTTCGCCGAGGTAGTAGGGGTAGAACTCGGCAAAACTGCGAAACTGCGCTGAGCTGTTCATGGCATCGCTCCAGTATTAACGCTTTTTGACAGGATACACGGCGTGGAGCCTGATTCGAGTCTAGAGTCATTGGCGGAGCCGGCCAGTGACAATGGGCGCCAATTGAGTATCCTTGGGTTACCGCATGGAGCGGTCAGCGAAAGAAGCCTGTCATGAGCGAAAGAACCACGTCAGCCAGCTGGGCATCAGGGATCGTCAAGGCACTCGAGCTCGAAGGGCTCGACTGCCCGGCCATGTTCAAGCAGCTCGGGCTGGATTTTGCCGCCCTCGACGATCCCGATGCGCGCTTTCCCCAGGATGACATGACCCGCCTCTGGCAATTGGCGGTAGAGCTGTCGGGCAACGACGCCATAGGCCTGAACATGGCGCGAGTGGTACGTCCAGCCTCGTTCCATGTGGTGGGTTACGCGCTGATGTCCAGTCGTACGCTGGCGGAGGGCTTCGAGCGCCTGGTGCGTTACCAGCGCATCATTGCCGAAAGCTCTGATCTGAGTTTCCTGCTGGGCCCTGAGGGCTACTCGCTGATACTGACCGTGCATGGCGATCACCTCCCGCCTACCCGTCACAGTGCCGAGGCATCGCTGGCCTGTGCGCTGGCCTTGTGCACCTGGCTCAGTGGGCGGCCTATCCAGCCGGTGCGGGTGATGGTGCAGGGGCCGCAGCCGAAGAATGTCGAACCCTACAAGGTTGCGTTCCACTGTCCGCTGGTGTTCGGTGCGCCGCGCGATGCGCTGGTGTTCGAGCGTGCCGACATGGAGGCGCCGCTGCCCACCGCCAATGAGGCGATGGCGATCCTTCACGACCGTTTTGCCGGTGAATACCTCGCACGCTTCTCGGAAAGCCGCGTGACCCATCGGGTGCGCCAGGTGCTATGCCGCATCCTGCCCCAGGGCGAGCCCAAGCGCGAAACGTTGGCCCAGGCCCTGCACCTGTCGCAACGCACCCTGCAGCGCCGACTGCAGGAAGAGGGCACCAGCTTTCAGGCTCTGCTGGACGATACGCGACGCGAACTGGCGGAGCAGTATCTCGCCCAGCCGGGCATGACTCTGCTGGAAACCGCATACCTGTTGGGCTTCGCCGACCCCAGTAATTTCTACCGGGCGTTCCGTCGTTGGTTCGATGTCACGCCCAGTGAGTATCGGGCGCGGCTGGGAGCGGACGCCCCCTCCGTCAATGACGCCAGAATGCAGGCATACACAACACCAGCACCGTGATGATCTCCAGGCGGCCAAGCAGCATGCCGCCGGCGAGAATCCACTTGGCGGCATCCGGCAGGCTGGCGTAGTTGCCCGAGGGTCCGATCACCTCGCCCAAGCCTGGGCCCACACCCGACACTGTACCAGCGGCGCCGGTCAGCGCCGTCATCCAGTCCACGCCCAGCAGTGACAACAGCAAGGCCATTACGCAGATGGTGATGGCGAAGAAGAACGAGAAGGTCAGGATCGAGCGCACGATCTCTTCGTCGAGACGGTGACCGTTGTACTTCTGCTTGATCACCGCACGCGGATGGATCAGTTGATTGAGGTTGGCCTTGAGCAGGATATAGGCCACCTGGAAGCGGAAGATCTTGATGCCGCCGGCGGTCGATCCGGAGCAGCCACCGACGAAACCCAGGTAGAAGAACAACATCAGCGAGAAATTGCCCCACAGGCTGTAGTCGCCCAGGGCGAAGCCAGTGGTGGTCACGATCGAGGTTACGTTCAGCGCGACGTGGCGCAGCGCATCGAGCCAGTGCAGGTTGGTGGTGTACCAATACCAGGTGCCCAGCACCAGCCAGGTCACCACCAGCATGCCCAGCAGACCCTGAACCTGCTGGTCGCGGATCAGCGCCTTGCGGTTGCCCCGCAGGGTCGCCACGTACAAGGTGAACGGCAGGCTGCCAAGGATCATCACCACCACCGCGACCCAGTGCACCGCCGGGATGTCCCACTTGGCCAAGGATTGGTCGGAGGTCGAGAAACCGCCGGTGGAGATCGCCGACATCGCATGGTTGATGGCATCGAACGGGTTCATGCCTGCCCACCAGAAGCCCAGCGCGCCCAGCACCGAGAACCCGACATACACCCCGACGATCGACTTGGCCACCATGTGCGAGCGCGGCATGACCTTTTCCGAACGGTCCGAAGACTCGGTCTGGAACAGGCGCATGCCACCGATGCGCAGCAGGGGCAAGATCGCCACGGCCATGGCGATGAAGCCGATACCGCCGAGCCAATGCAGCATCGAACGCCACATGAGAATGCCCGGGGACATGCGGTCAAGCCCACTGAGCACCGTGGCCCCTGTGGCGGTGATGCCGGACATGCTCTCGAAGAACGCGTCGGTGTAGCTGATGTGCTGGGTGAGCAGGAAGGGCAGGGCGGCGAAAATGCAGACCACCACCCAACTGCTGACCGTGAGCAGGTACATGTCGCGAGGGCGCAGGTGCACGTGTTCGGGACGGCCCTGGATGACCATGGCCAGGCCGGCGACGAAGGTGATCAGGCTGGACCAAAGGAACGAGTGCATGTCGGCGGTACGGTCGAAGACCACCAGCGTCGCCATGGGGACGGCCATGCTCACGGCCAGGGTGATGAGGAAGATGCCGATGATGAAACCAATGATCCTTAAGGTCGGCAACGCCATGTGATCTGCTCTGACTCGAAACGGAAGGGCGCCATTCTACCTATGGGTCGGTTAGCTGCAAGCCACGAGCAGCAAGCTACAAGAAAAAGCGCTATGTGTAGCTCTGCTCCTGCTCCTGCTCCTACCTGCAGCTTGCAGCTTGCAGCTTGCAGCTTGAGAATGGCCGCACATTTACCTGCCAGGAGGGTAGCCGATGGAGGCTCTCGACGCATTGCTCAACCGTGTTTCCGTGCCACGCCTGACCGATCCCGCCCCCAACGCTGCCCAGCGTGAGGCGCTGTTCCAGGCCGCCTTGCGTGCACCGGACCATGGCCAACTGCGCCCATGGCGCTTTCTGACCATCGAAGGCCAGGCTCGGGACAAACTCGGCGAGCTGTTCGCCGAGGCGTTGCAGGCCAAGGGCGATGCCAGTCAGGCAGCGCTGGACAAAGCGCGCGCCATGCCGCTGCGCGCACCCTTGCTGATCGTGGTGATCGCCAAGCTGCAAGACCACTTCAAGGTGCCCAAGAGCGAGCAGCGCCTGGCGGCAGGCTGCGCAGCCCATGGGATCCTGATCGCGGCGCATGCCCAGGGCATCGGCGCGGTGTGGCGCACCGGCGACATGGCCTTCGATGCCCATGTGCACAAGGGGCTGGGGATGGCCGAGAATGAGGAGTTGGTTGGCTATCTGTACGTCGGCACGCCACTGACCGAGCCGCGTACGGCGCCGGTGCTGGAGACGGCTGAATTCGTCAGCGCCTGGGGCGAGTAGCGCAGAGTCCCCTTCGCGGGCAAGCCCGTTCCCACAGGAAGGTGCGGTCCCTGTAGGAGCGGGCTTGCCCGGGAATAGGCCGGTAGTCCCGGCCGATTCTCAACTGCCGGTCGCCACCACCAACGGCAGCACCAGGCGGCCCACGAACCCTCCTTGCGGATGATTCTCCAGCACCAGGCTGCCACCATGGCGCTCCGCGGCCTTGCGCGCGATCGCCAAGCCCAGCCCATGTCCCGCCGCTTCCTGCCCCGGCGCACGGAAGAACGGCTCTCCCAATTGCTCCAGATGCTCCGGCGCTGCGCCCGGTCCATGGTCGCGCACGCTGATGACGATGCGCTCCTGATCGCGCCTGGCGTGGATTTCGATCGGTTGCCCCTGGGGGTTGAAGCGCAAGGCGTTGCGCACCAGGTTGTCGACGGCCCGTTCGATCAGGGTTGGCCAGCCTTGCAGGGTCAGCCCAGGCTGGGCTTCCAGCCGGACCTCTTGCTCGGGCGCGCTGAGCTGGGCGTCCTTGCGCACGCTGCCGAGCAAGGCGTTGAGGTCGACAGGCTCGGCGTGGGACTGCTCGGCGTCGACCCGGGCCAAGGCGAGAATCTCGCTGATCAGGTCTTCCAGGCGATCGCATTCGCGGGTCAGGCGTGGCCAGAGAGCCTGACGCTGCTCGGGTTCGGCGCGCTCGGCCAAGGCCAGGGCGATGCGCAGGCGGGCCAAGGGCGAGCGCAGTTCGTGGGAAACGTCGCGCAACAGTTGGCGCTGACTGCCGATCAAACTCTGCAAGCGTGCGCCCATCTTGTTGAAGTCGTTGGCCAATACGCCGAATTCGTCCCGCCGCCCGGCCAGTTGCGCCAGGCTGTTCTGTTGGTAGCTGGTCTGGCCCAGGTCATGCACGGCACCACGCAGGCGGCTCAGCGGGCGGGTGATCGACAGCGTCACCAGCAGGCTGAACAACGTCAGCACCACCAAGGCAATGCCCAAGGCGCTCAACGGCCAGAGCAGGCTCTCGCGATGCCAGGCATCCAGCTCGGGGTGGGGAATGCGGTAGATCAGCAGATAGGTCTCGCCGCTGGTGGGGCTGGTGTATTCCTCTGTCAGGCGGCGCCAGGGCAGGTGACGCTCATCATTGTGCTGGCGCGCCTCGAACGCTGCTGCGCGACGTGGGAAGGTGCCTGGCACTACGGCCTGGCCACTGTCGTCGAGTACCTGAACGTCGATCTTGTAGCGCTGCTTGCGCCGTTCGAGAAACTGCTGGGCCGAGGCCAAGCCCTCCTGCTCGTAATGCTGGGTCCAGCGAGCGGCCAGGGTGTTGATGCCTGGGTGGCGGCTGAGGATCCAGGCGTCTTGGTTGAGCATGTGGCCCAACAGGATGGACAGGCCGGCGACCAGGGCAATGGCCAGCCAGAAGCTGGCCAGAATGCGCCAGAACAGAGAACGCAAGAGCACCTCCTGTGAACGTGAAAAGCCCGGCTCGCTTGGCGCGGGCCGGGCATGGATGGGGACAGCTTACTGGGCCTTGCCGCCTTTTTCAGCTTTCCAGGCCTGGAACTCCTTCCACTCCGCCTGGCGAGCGGCGCGTTCCTTTTGCAGTTCGTCGAACTTCTTCTGCTGGTCAGGCTTGAGCAGGGCGCGTACCTGGCTGTCGGTTTTCTCGCGGCTGGCCTTGATTTCGTCCTTCATGGCCTTCTGGTCGGCGGCCGGCAGCTTGTCCAGGTAGCGCTTGGTGATGTCGCGCTGGGCCTTCATCTGTTCACCCATCAGCTTGCCGACCTGCTGGCGCTGGTCGCGGGTCAGGTCCAGCTGGGCGAAAGGCGCGTCACCGCGGTGATGCGGGCCGTCGTGGCGTGGGCCGCCATCAGGCATGGCCATGGCAACGGTTGGCAGGGCGGCGGCGAACATCAGGGCGATAAGGGTCTTGCGCATGGTGTCTCTCCTTTCATGGGCCGGTGATTACCGGATGAGCCCAGTCTAGGGAGATCAAGGTCAAGCGCAGTCAGTTCAGGGTAAAGGGTTGGTAAAGGCCCGTACTCAAAGGCTGTAGTAATAACCGCGGCTGCGCAGCGCGACAATGCGCGGTCGGCCATCGGCATGTGGGCCGATCTTCTTGCGCAGGTTGCTCACGTGCATGTCGAGGCTGCGGTCGTAGAGGGTGAGCTTACGTCCCAAGGCGATCTGCGCCAGTTCCTGTTTGTCCAGCGGCTCGCCTGGCTGGCGTAGCAGCGCCTCGAGGATGCGGCTCTCGGACAGGGTCAGGCTCATTTCCCGCTCATCGATGCTGACCACCCCGCGGACCGGACTGAAGGCCAGGTCGCCGATCTCCAGTTGGGTGGTGGTGGCTGTGGGATGGCTGCGGCGCAACACGGCACGCAAGCGGGCGGTGAGCTCGCGAGGGTCGCAGGGTTTGGCCAGGTAATCGTCGGCACCCAGTTCCAGGCCGAGAATCCGGTCCAGCGGTTCGCCACGGGCAGATAGCATCAGCACCGGCAGTTCGGCGTGTTCGCTGCGCAGTTGCTTGAGCAACTCCAGGCCACTACCGTCGGGCAGCATCACATCCAGCACCACCGCCGCCGGCGCCTGCTCGGCCAGCGCCTGACGCGCGCTCTGGCCATCGTGGCAGGCGCGGACGACAAAACCTTCCTGGCTCAGCCAGCTGCCGAGCAGCTCGCAGAGTTCCTGGTCATCATCAATTAGTAGCAACTCGCTCATGACTCACTCAATTCAACCATTGACGGCGTCTTCTGTGTCCGCCACTGGCAAAGATACCGCAGACTGCCGACAAGAGTGCAACGCCTGAACCAATCAGAAACCATTGTTGCTTGTCGGTGAGCAGTTGTTGTGGAGCTGCGGCCTGCAATTGCTGGATCGCCAGCTTGAGCCTCTGGTTGTCCTGGCGCAGGCGGGTGAGCTGGGCGCTTTCGCGCTGGCTGTTGTTGTCTTCCAACTGCCGGGTCAGCGCCTCGCGTTGCTTTTCACTGTCATCCAGGCGCTGTTGCAGCTCGGTCAGGCGCGCACCGGCTTCCAGCGACAGGGGTTGTTCGGCATGGGCGAATGGCGACAGCAACATGAGGCAAAACAGCAGGAACATCTGACCTTGGCGCATGGGCCCTCCTGAGGCGGTATGGATTTCAGGAGGTTGTCGGCTGCGGGCCGGATTTTATGAGTCGATGAGGTCGTATCGCTCTGTTCGCGGCGGTTCGGCGCCCCAACAAGCCCGCTCCCAAAGGTAACGGGCGGTGTCGACTCAGGGCAGCACTTGCTTGAATGGCTTGACGATGACGTTGTCGTACACGCCAGCGGCAATGTACGGATCGGCATCGGCCCAGCTCTGGGCGGCGGCCAGGGAGTCGAACTCGGCGACGATCAGGCTGCCGCTGAACCCGGCTTCACCCGGGTCGTTGCTGTCGATCGCCGGGTGTGGGCCGGCCAGCACCACGCGGCCTTCGGCCTTGAGTTGCTGCAGGCGCTCGATGTGCGCCGGGCGGGCCGCCAGGCGCTTTTCCAGGGAATTGGCGACGTCGCTGGCAATGATGGCGTAGAGCATGTCAGTCCTTGGTTTTGGAAGTGGTGGGGGTGTCATGCAGGTGACGCGACAGGTAAACACCTTGCGCCACCAGGAAGAGCACGGTCATGCCGAGGCTGCCGAAGACCTTGAAGTCGACCCAGAAGTCCTGGAAGGTGAAGGCGACGAACAGGTTGGCTGCGCCGCAGAACAGGAAGAAGCCGATCCAGGCCAGGTTCAGACGGGTCCAGATGGCATCGGGCAGGGTCAAGGCGTGGCCCATGATGCGTTTGATCAGCACCCGGTCGCCGATGAAGTGGCTGCCGGCAAAGCCCAGCGCGAACAGCCAGTTGACCACCGGCGCCTTCCATTTGAGGAAAGTTTCGCTGTGGAAGGTCAGGGTCAGACCGCCGAACACCAGGCAGGCTACCAGGGTCAGCCACTGGCCCTTCTCCAGCTTGCGCTGGCGCAGGAACAGTGCGCCATAGACCACCAGCGAGCTGATGATCAGCATCGCCGTGGCGCTGTAGATGCCGCCGAACTCGAAGCTGTGGCCGGCGACCTCCAGGGGGCGCGGGTCGAGCTTGTAGACGATGAAGAACAGCAGCAGCGGGATGAAATCGATGAATTGTTTCACAATGGCAGCCAGAATCAGGATGTGACGGCATAATAACAAACATCCCATCCAGCGAAAGTGCTCCTAAATGAATGTTGATCTGCACTGTCACAGCACGGCCTCCGACGGCGCCCTGTCGCCTTCGGCCTTGGTCGCCCGGGCCTTCGAGCATGGGGTGCAAACGTTGGCGCTGACCGATCACGACACCCTCGAAGGCCTGGCCGAGGCACGCCAGGCCTGTCACGAGCAGGGCATGCGCTGGGTCAGTGGGGTGGAGCTGTCGTGCACCTGGGGCGGGGCGACCATCCACATATTGGGTTACGACTTCCCGTTGGATGCACCGCCCTTGCTCGAAGCCATCGAAGCCTTGCACCGCGGCCGCTGGTTACGCGCCGAGGAAATCGACAAGCGGCTGGCTGGCAAGGGCATGCCCGGAGCCCTTGAGGGCGCACGGGCCGTGCAGCAGGAGCTGGGCGACAGCGGCAATGCTCCGGCGCGGCCGCATTTTGCCGAGTTTCTGGTGCGCGCCGGCCACGTCAAAGATCGCGGCGAGGCGTTTCGCAAGTGGCTGGGCGCCGGCAAGCTGGGCGACGTCAAGCTGCATTGGCCAACCCTCGAGGAAACCGTTGCCACGCTGCGCCGGTCCAACGCATGGGTGAGCCTGGCCCATCCGATGCATTACGACCTGACCCGCAGCAAGCGCAGACGCCTGATTGCCGACTATATTCAGGCAGGTGGACAGGCACTTGAAGTGGTCAATGGGATGATGCCGGCCGAGCAAGTGGGCACGATGTCCATCCTTACCCGTGAGTTCGGGCTGCTGGCAAGCGCTGGCAGTGACTTCCACGGCCCCGGCACCTGGGGCGAGATCGGTGCCTATCGGCCATTGCCCGAGGACCTGCCACCCCTGTGGCGCCGATTCAGCCATGAACAGCCTTTGGCGGTATGAACAGGATGACTACGTGAGCCAATTTTTCCAGATTCATGCGGAAAACCCGCAGGCGCGCCTGATAAAACAGGCTGTCGAGATCATTCGCAAGGGCGGCGTGGTGGTCTATCCAACCGACTCGGCCTACGCCCTGGGCTGCCAGATCGGCGATAAAAGCGCTATCGAGCGGGTTCGCCGCTTGCGTCAGCTGGACAAGCAACACAACTTCACCTTGCTGTGCTGCGACCTGTCGCAGATGGGGCTGTTCGCCAAGATCGACACCTCCACCTTCCGCCTGCTCAAGGCGCATGTCCCTGGGCCCTACACGTTCATCCTCAATGCCACCCGGGAAGTCCCGAGGCTGCTGATGCACGAAAAGCGCCGGACGATCGGCCTGCGCGTGCCATCCAATCCCATCGTTCTGGCGCTGCTTGAGGAAATGGGCGAGCCGCTGATGAGCGTGAGCCTGATCCTGCCGCCCGATGAAGAGCCGATGACCGATCCGTACGAGATCCGTCAACGCCTGGAACGCAACGTCGACCTGATCATCGATGGCGGTTACGGCGATCTCAAGGCCTCGACCATCATCGACCTTACCGGTGATGAACCTGCCTTGATCCGTGAAGGATGCGGTGACCCCACGCCGTTCATGGTCGACGCGTGAGCCAGCTGGAAACGCCCGAGGCGCCGGTCGCAGAGTCCGAGTCGCCGCAGCAGTTGCAGTTGGCGCTGGTCTACGGCGAGGCCCTGACCGAAATGCCGGTGGACCTGTACATCCCGCCGGACGCCCTGGAAGTCATTCTCGAGGCCTTCGAGGGGCCGCTGGACCTGTTGCTGTACCTGATCCGTAAACAGAACATCGACATCCTCGACATCCCGGTGGCAGAGATCACTCGCCAGTACATGGGCTACGTCGAGTTGATGAAGAGCGTGCGCCTGGAACTGGCCGCCGAGTACCTAGTGATGGCGGCGATGCTCGCCGAGATCAAGTCGCGCATGTTGCTGCCGCGCTCGGCCGAGGTCGAAGAAGAAGAGGGTGACCCGCGCGCCGAGCTGATTCGTCGGCTACAGGAGTACGAGCGCTTCAAGGCCGCGGCCGAGGGCATCGACGAGTTGCCGCGGGTCGGGCGCGATGTCGTCGTGCCGCGCCTGGAGGCGCCTCAGGCCAAGGTGCGCAAGCTGTTGCCGCAGGTCAGCCTGGAAGAGTTGTTGGTGTCCATGGCCGAGGTCATGCGTCGCAACGACCTGTTCGAAAGCCACCAGATCACCCGCGAGACCTTGTCCACTCGCGAACGCATGAGCGAGGTGCTGGAGCGCCTCAAGGGCGGGGCTTTCGTGCCGTTCATCGAATTGTTCGCCAGCGAAGAGGGCAAGCTGGGTGTGGTGGTGACCTTCATGGCGATTCTTGAGCTGGTGAAGGAATCGCTGGTCGAACTGGTGCAGAATGCGCCTTTCGCGCCCATCCATGTGCGGTTGCGCGCCGAGTCTGTCGAAGAACCCGATGAATCTGAATGAACCCCGCGACCTGGCGTCGCTGATCGAAGCCTTCTTGCTCGCTTCGGGCAAACCACAATCGCTCGAACGCCTCTACGAGCTGTTCGAGGAGGCCGAGCGCCCCGAGCCCAAGGTATTCAAGAAGGCCTTGGAAGTGCTCGGCAAGTCCTGCGCCGGGCGTGCGTTCGAACTCAAGGAGGTGGCCAGCGGTTATCGGCTACAGATCCGTGAGGATTATGCGCCCTGGGTTGGCCGGTTATGGGAGGAGCGCCCGCAGCGATATTCCCGTGCACTGCTCGAAACCATGGCGTTGATCGCCTACCGCCAGCCGATCACCCGCGGCGAAATCGAGGATGTGCGGGGGGTGGCGGTCAACAGCAACATCATCAAGACCCTGATGGAGCGCGAGTGGATCCGCGTGGTCGGTTATCGCGAGGTCCCAGGTCGGCCGGCCATGTTCGCGACCACCAAGGCGTTTCTCGATCATTTCAACCTCAAGAGTCTGGACGAGCTGCCTGCGCTGGCCGAACTGCGTGAGATGGAGCCGGAGCCTGGGCCGGTTCTGGACCCGGATGACGCTCCGGTGCCGGCGCATCTGCAGGCGCTGGCCGATGCCAGCCTGGGAGAGGAAGAGGTCGTGGGCGAGCCAAAGGAAGAAACCAGTTTCCGCAGCCTGCTGGTGGAGCTGGATCAGATGGAAGAGGGGTTGAAGACCGATTTCGAAGATCTGCGCGAAGAAGAGCCTGAGGTTTCGGTCGAGGACGAGGGCAAGTTGCAGCCCTGATGGGTGTGCTGTCCGTGCCGGCCTCTTCGCGGGACAAGCCCGCTCCTACAGGGACGATGCCGCACTTGTGGGAGCGGGCTTGTCCCGCGAAGAGGCCGGCACTGCCCACTACCATTAGGCAGAAACAGCGAACAAAGCCCACGAAACCCTCTACGCTCCAGTGCGTTCCCAACCCGAACCGCGTATGATGCGCGGCCTTTTGGCGCGTTCGTCGTCAGAACCCTGATTTTCATTCCTACACCGGGAGGTGCCCAGATGAGTGAGCAAGACCTGCAACATACCGAAACCACCCCTCCATCCGGCGAAAAGCTGCAGAAAGTGCTGGCGCGTATCGGCGTGGGCTCGCGTCGTGACGTCGAGGCCTGGATCAGCCAAGGCCGCATCAAGGTCAATGGCGTCGAGGCCACCCTTGGTCAGCGCGTCGACCTGCATGACGCCATCGCAGTCGACGGCAAGCTGATCAAGCGCGAGGAGGCCGCCGAGGCTACCCGCCGGGTGATCATGTACAACAAGCCTGACGGCGAGATCTGCACCCGTGACGACCCGGAAGGCCGCCCGACCGTGTTCGACCGCCTGCCACGGCCCAAAGAAGGCCGCTGGATCAATATCGGTCGCCTGGACATCAATACCACTGGCTTGCTGCTGTTCACCACCGACGGAGAACTGGCCAACCGCCTGATGCACCCGTCCTACGAGATGGACCGTGAATACGCAGTGCGTGTGCGTGGTGAAGTCGACGACGAGATGATCGAGCGCCTGAAAGCCGGCGTGATGCTCGAGGACGGCCCGGCCAAGTTCACCGACATCCAGAAGGCACCGGGAGGCGAAGGCTTCAACCACTGGTACCACTGCGTGGTGATGGAAGGTCGCAACCGCGAAGTGCGCCGTCTGTGGGAGTCCCAGGGCATGGTCGTCAGCCGCCTGAAGCGCGTGCGCTTCGGCCCGGTGTTCCTCAACTCCGACCTGCCGATGGGGCGCTGGCGTGAAATGACCCAGGGCGAGATCGATATCCTCGCCGCCGAGGTGGGTCTGCAGCCTGTGGCGCTGCCGGCGATGAACCTCAAGACCAAGGACCGTATGGAGCGCATGCAGCGCAAGTCCACCCGGCCGATGGGTCGCAATGAGCGCGTGCGCAATCTGCGTCCGGCCCACGAAGGCAATGCCGCCGAGCGTCCTGCGCGCCAGCCGCGTGAAGAGGCGCCGCGCAAAGGTAGCCGCGGCAGTGCTGTGGCCGAGCGCCCGAGCGACATGCGCAAGCGTCCCAGCAAGCCCGACGGTGACACGCCGGCAGGCCGTGGTCGCGGCAAGCCGCGTGGTTGATTCGCAGCGGTGACCCAAAGCCAGCCTCCGGGCTGGCTTTTTTGTGCCTGCGATAGGTACTTCAGCTTCGCCAAGCTGTTGAACGGAAAGATTATTTCGGACGACTGGCAAGTTCTCGAACCGCCTTGTAAATAAATTTGTACAGAATCAGGCGAAAGCAGCCACGGTTTCGGATTTTTCCCTCTGCTGTAAACAAGGCTTTCCGCAAACGCCTTGCCTGATAGCACCTCGTGCTCTTCCACCCCCTTGCCGCAACCGCTCTACAACGCTGAGATAGCGGGCATTGCCGTGCGCAAGCAGCCCGACCACAGAGCCGGGCTTACAGAACAAGAAATGGAGGCGCCATGTACGCCGATCACTTTGCCTTTGAAGGCTTTCACCCCAGGCACGCTGCGTTTTTCCTTTGGGAATCGACGCAACGCGTTGACGCCTGCGCGCTTGCAGGGGTATACAGTGCGCCGCGTTTTACCTGTGACCCTCCTGCGTACCCGCGCACTCTTGTTCACCTCCGGCTGCTCAGGCGGTGGCCAAGAAACCCAAGGTAACCACCTTGCCCATTCCGCTGCGCCACGAGCGCGGTGGGTCCGATTCCGTCACAGATAAAAACAATGCAGGTGACTTCGTTCATGAGTGGACAAAACATGCATTCAGGCGAGCTCAAACGGGGCCTGAAGAACCGCCATATCCAGTTGATCGCCCTTGGCGGCGCCATCGGCACCGGCCTGTTCCTCGGCTCGGCCGGGGTGATGAAATCCGCCGGTCCTTCCATGATCCTGGGCTACGCCATCTGCGGCTTCATCGCCTTCATGATCATGCGCCAATTGGGCGAGATGATCGTCGAGGAGCCGGTGGCCGGCTCCTTCAGCCACTTCGCCCACACCTATTGGGGCGGCTTTGCCGGCTTCCTTTCCGGCTGGAACTGCTGGGTGCTGTACATCCTGGTCGGCATGTCGGAATTGTCTGCAGTCGGCAAGTACATCCACTACTGGTGGCCGGAGATCCCGACCTGGGTCACAGCGGCTGCGTTCTTCCTGCTGATCAACGCCATCAACCTGATGAACGTCAAGGTGTTCGGCGAGGCCGAGTTCTGGTTCGCGATCATCAAGGTCGCGGCGATTGTCGGCATGATCGGCCTCGGGGCCTACCTGCTGACCAGCGGCAGCGGCGGTCCCGACGCATCGGTGAGCAACCTGTGGTCGCACGGCGGCTTCTTCCCCCATGGGGTCAGCGGCCTGGTGATGGCCCTGGCGTTCATCATGTTCTCCTTCGGTGGTCTGGAGATGCTCGGTTTCACCGCAGCTGAGGCCGACAAGCCCAAGACCGTGATCCCCAAGGCGATCAATCAGGTCATCTACCGCATCCTGATCTTCTATGTCGGTGCCCTGGTCGTGCTGCTGTCGCTGACCCCGTGGGACAGCCTGGTCGCCAGCATCGACGCGTCCGGTGGCAGCTACGGCAGCAGCCCGTTCGTTCAGGTGTTCTCGATGCTGGGCAGTGACGTGGCGGCCCATCTGTTGAACTTCGTGGTACTGACCGCGGCACTGTCGGTGTACAACAGCGGTACCTACTGCAATGCCCGTATGCTGCTGGGCATGGCTGAGCAGGGCGATGCTCCGGCAGCCCTGGCCAAGGTCGACAAGCGCGGCGTGCCGGTGCGCTCGATCCTGGTCTCGGCGGCTGTGACCCTGATCGCCGTGCTGCTCAACTACCTGATGCCGCAGAATGCCCTGGAGCTGTTGATGTCGCTGGTGGTCGCGACCCTGGTGATCAACTGGGCGATGATCAGTTACTCGCACCTGAAGTTCCGCCAGCACCTCGACAGTACCGGGCAGAAGCCTTTGTTCAAGGCGCTGTTCTACCCGTATGGCAACTACCTGGTGCTGGCGTTCGTGGTGCTGATCCTCGGCATCATGCTGATGATTCCTGGCATCCAGGTGTCGGTATATGCGATTCCGGTATGGTTGTTGGTGATGTTCGTGGCCTACCTGGTCAAGAGCAAGCGCAGGTTTGCGGCGCAAGCGGCTGCCAAGTAAGCGTCAGTGTTTGCGGACAAACCCGATGCCAGGTGACTGGCATCGGGTTTTTTGTTGTCTGTGCCGGCCCTTTCGCAGGCGGCAGAAACTTCAGATCTGCTGCAACAGCCAGCCGCGAAACGCCCGCAGCGAAGGCAACGCTTCGTTCCTCGGCGGGTAGATCAGGTAATAGCTGCGCTGGCTGGCAAACGCTTGTCCAGGGCTGAACAACTCGCCTTTGGCCAGCTCTTCCTCCACCAGAATCCTAGGCACCAGGCCGATGCCGATCCCTGCCCGTACCGCCTGGATCAAGTGCGAAGTCAGCTCGAAGCTCGGCCCCAGACGCATCGCCCGGTGCGCCAGCCCGTGGTGGGAAAACCACTCGCCCCAGGCATGGGGGTTGTTCGCCACGTTCAGCAGCACTTCGTCGCTGATGCGCGCCGGGCTCCAAACCTGGCCGTCAGCCGCGGCCTGGGGCGGCAGGATCACCACCAATTCTTCGGCGTGCAAGCGATGGCAGATCAAGCCTGGCAGATCGTGGCTGGCTACGCCAATGGCCGCATCGATTTCGCTGGTCTCGAAATTGATGGCTTCGATGCGTGAATGAATGTGCACCAGCATGCCGGGGTGCGCCGTGTAGAACGCGTGCAGGCGCGGCAGTAGCCACTTGGAACCGAAGGTCGGCAGCGTCGCCAGGCGCAAGGTACCAACCCCGGACTGATAGGCCAGCGCTTGTAAGGTGGCACTGCGGATTCGCCCAAGTGCCTCGCTCAGCTCGCGCTGGTAAAGGCGGCCGACATCGGTCAGTTGCACCTGGCGGCCTTCGCGACGAAACAGCGTCAGCCCCAGTTGCTGTTCCAATGCCTGTACCTGGCGGCTCACCGCGCTCTGGGTCAGCGACAACTCGGCAGCGGCGCGGGTATAGCTCTCATGCCGGGCAGCGGCCTCGAATGCCAGCAGCAATGACATGGAGGGTGTCAGGTGTCGGTAATTCATTCATAAAAGTCATCGATAGCGGCAGGATTATCCGTTTGCCCCTGCAGCGAAACTACAGGATCATTGGTCTATACGTCATCCCCGTCTCTTACGATCCATGCCAGGGTGACAGGTTTTCCGTGAATTAGCCCCTATACAAGAGGCCATCCTTCGATGATCGCCCAGCTGCAGACTGCCACGCCTAGCGTCAACTACTCCGAATTCCTCGAAGCCCTGCGCAACAGCGGCTTCCGTGGCCAGATCAGCGCCGACTACGGTACCCGTACGGTGCTGGCCACCGACAACTCGATCTACCAGCGCCTGCCGCAGGCGGCGGTGTTCCCGCTGGACGTCGACGATGTGGCTCGGGTCGCTACGCTGATGGGCGAGCCACGCTTCCAACAGGTCAAGCTTACCCCACGCGGTGGCGGCACCGGGACCAATGGCCAATCGCTGACCGACGGCATCGTCGTCGACCTGTCACGGCACATGAACAAGATCCTCGAGATCAACGTCGAAGAGCGCTGGGTACGGGTCCAGGCCGGTACGGTCAAGGACCAGCTCAACGCTGCGCTCAAGCCTCACGGGCTGTTCTTCGCCCCTGAGCTGTCTACCTCCAACCGTGCCACGGTCGGCGGCATGATCAACACCGATGCCAGTGGCCAGGGCAGTTGCACCTATGGCAAGACCCGCGACCACGTGCTCGAACTGCACAGTGTATTGCTCGGTGGCGAGCGGCTGCACAGCCTGCCGATCGACGATGCCGCGCTGGAGCAGGCCTGCGCCGCGTCCGGCCGGGTCGGTGAGGTGTACCGCATGGCGCGCGAGATTCAGGAAACCCAGGCCGAGCTGATCCAGACCACCTTTCCCAAGCTCAACCGCTGCCTGACCGGGTACGACCTGGCGCACCTGCGTGACGAGCAGGGCCGTTTCAACCTCAATAGCGTGTTGTGCGGCGCCGAGGGTTCGCTGGGCTATGTGGTGGAGGCCAAGCTCAACGTACTGCCGATTCCGAAATATGCGGTGCTGGTCAACGTGCGCTACACCAGCTTCATGGACGCTCTGCGCGACGCCAACGCGCTGATGGCGCTCAAGCCGCTGTCGATCGAGACGGTGGACTCCAAGGTGTTGATGCTGGCGATGAAGGACATCGTCTGGCACAGCGTTGCCGAATACTTCCCGGCCGACCCCGAGCGTCCGACCCTGGGCATCAACCTGGTGGAGTTCTGCGGCGACGAGCCGGCCGAGGTCAATGCCCGGGTCGACGCGTTCATCGAGCACCTGCGCAGCGACACCAGTGTCGAGCGCCTGGGTCATACCCTGGCCGAAGGCGCCGAGGCGGTGACCCGCGTGTACACCATGCGCAAGCGTTCGGTGGGTTTGCTCGGCAACGTCGAAGGTGAAGTCCGCCCGCAGCCATTCGTCGAGGATACCGCGGTGCCGCCGGAGCGGCTGGCCGACTACATCGCCGACTTCCGTGCGCTGCTCGACGGCTATGGCCTGTCCTACGGGATGTTCGGCCACGTCGACGCCGGGGTCCTGCATGTGCGCCCGGCGCTGGACATGAAAGATCCGGCCCAGGCGGCCTTGGTCAAGCCAATTTCAGATGCCGTGGCGGCGCTGACCAAGAGCTACGGTGGCCTGCTCTGGGGCGAGCACGGCAAGGGGCTGCGCTCGGAGTACGTGCCGGAGTACTTCGGCGAGTTGTACCCTGCGCTGCAACGCCTGAAAGGCGCGTTCGATCCGCACAACCAGCTCAACCCCGGCAAGATCTGCACCCCGCCGGACAGTGCCGAAGGCCTGACCAAGGTCGATGGCGTGACCCTGCGCGGCGACCTCGACCGAACCATCGACGAGCGCGTCTGGCAGGACTTCGCCAGTGCCGTGCACTGCAATGGCAACGGCGCCTGCTACAACTACGACCCCAACGACGCCATGTGCCCGTCGTGGAAGGCCACCCGTGAACGCCAGCATTCGCCCAAGGGCCGTGCTTCGCTGATGCGTGAATGGCTACGTCTGCAGGGCGAGTCCAACATCGATGTGCTGGCGGCGGCGCGCAACAAGGTCTCTTGGCTCAAGGGCCTGCCGGCGCGGCTGCGCAACAATCGAGCGCGCGACCAGGGTCAGGAGGACTTCTCCCATGAGGTCTACGACGCCATGGCTGGCTGCCTGGCGTGCAAGTCATGCGCCGGGCAATGCCCGATCAAGGTCAATGTGCCGGACTTCCGATCGCGCTTCCTCGAGCTCTATCATGGCCGCTACCAGCGTCCGCTGCGGGACTACCTGATCGGCTCGCTCGAATTCACCATTCCGTACCTGGCCCATGCGCCGGGGCTGTACAACGCGGTGATGGGCTCGAAGTGGGTGAGCAAGCTGCTGGCCGACAGGGTCGGGATGGTCGACAGCCCGCTGATCAGCCGTTTCAATTTCCAATCGACCCTGACCCGCTGCAAGGTCGGGGTGGCCAGTGTTCCGGCCTTGATGGAACTGACCCCGGCGCAGCGCGAGCGCAGCATCGTGCTGGTGCAGGATGCCTTCACCCGTTACTTCGAGACGTCGGTGCTGGCCAATTTCATCGAGCTGGCCCATCGCCTAGGCCATCGTGTGTTCCTCGCGCCTTACAGCGCCAACGGCAAGCCGCTGCACGTGCAGGGCTTTCTCGGTGCCTTCGCCAAGGCGGCGATCCGCAATGCCACCCAGCTCAAGGCCCTGGCCGATTGCGGCGTGCCGCTGGTGGGCCTGGACCCGGCAATGACCCTTGTCTATCGCCAGGAGTACCAGAAGGTGCCGGGCCTGGAGGGCTGCCCGACGGTCTTGCTGCCCCAGGAGTGGCTGGTCAAGGTGCTGCCAGAACAGGGCGCGCCAGCAGCGCCGGTGCCTTTCCGCCTGATGGCGCACTGCACCGAGAAGACCAACGTGCCGGCCAGTACCAAGCAATGGGAGCAGGTGTTCGCTCGCCTGGGGCTGAAGCTGGTGACCGAGGCTACCGGTTGCTGCGGCATGTCCGGTACCTATGGGCACGAGGCGCGTAACCAGGAGACTTCGCGGACCATCTTCGAGCAGTCCTGGGCGACCAAGCTGGACAAGCAGGGGGAGGCCTTGGCCACGGGCTATTCGTGCCGTAGCCAGGTCAAGCGCATGACCGAGCGGCAGATGCGCCATCCGTTGGAGGTGGTGCTGCAGTACGCGCAGCGTTGAAGCCTGGTGGGGCCGTTTCGGGCCTCTTCGCGGGCAAGCCCGCTCCCACAGGAGTTATTCCGGCCCTAAGAGCGCCGTTGTACCTGTGGGAGCGGGCTTGCCCGCGAAAAGGCCCATAACGGCACCTGAAAAATCAGATCAATGCACCTGCTTGCGCCCCACCCGCGCCTGCCGGTACAGATACAAACTCAACACCAGCCCACACGCCGCCGCCCCGGCGGCGAACAGGAACATCGAAGCAAAGCCGAACCCAGCCGCCACCGCCCCCACCAGCGGTCCGGTAATCCCCAGCGACAGGTCGATGAACAACGAGTAGGCCCCCACCGCCGACCCGCGGTTGGCGGCCGAGACCTGATTTACCGCCTCAACTCCCAGTGCCGGGAACACCAGGGAGAACCCGAACCCGCTCAGTGCCGCACCTGCCAGGGCCAGCTCGGCATTGGGCGCGAGCCACAGCATCAACAATCCCAGCGTTTCCACCGACAGGCACACGATAGCGACGCGGAAACCGCCGATACGGTTGATCAGGTTGCCGAACAGCAGGCGCGCGCTGATGAAGCTGGCTCCGAACAGGCTCAGGGTCAGGGCTGCATCGCTCCAACCGCGGCTGCTGTAGTACAGGGTGATGAAAGTAGCGATGGTGCCGAAGCCGATCGACCCCAAGGCCAGCCCCGACCCATGCGGGAGGACTTTGCCCAGCACGCGCAGGAACGGCAGGCGCACGCCGCTGACGATGGGCGCGGCACGTTTGGGCCAGGCCAGCAGCAGGCCGATCACGCCGAGCAGGATGATGCTCACCCCCATGCTCCACAGCCCCAGGTGCTTGACCATCACCACGCCCAGCGGCGCACCGATCGCCAATGCGCCGTAGCTGGCGATGCCGTTCCAGGAAATGACCTTGGCGGTGTTCTCGGCACCGACCCGGCCGATGCCCCAGCCAATCGAGCCCGATCCCACCAGGCTTTCGGCGCTGCCCAGTACCAGTCGGCCGACGAACAGGCAGGTCAGGCTCACCCAGGGCAGCTCGGTGAGAAACGCACAGGCCAGCATGAATACGCCGCTCAGGCCGCATCCGGCCAGGCCGTACATGACCGCCTTCTTGCTGCCCCGGGTATCGATGATGCGGCTGGCGGTAGGGCGGCTGAGCAGGGTGGCCAGGTACTGCACGCTGATCACCAGTCCGGCGATCACGGCACTGAAACCCAGTTCGTTGTGCACATAACCGGGCAGCACGGCCAGCGGGATGCCGATGTTCAGGTAGCCAATGAAAGTGAACAGGACGATGGACACCACTTGGGCGGTGATGGCCAATGAAGAGAGACGGCTGGGTGGCATTGCGCGGTCCATTGCTGCGGTAGGACGGGTGTGGTGTGTCGACATCTTAACCACGGCAGGGACGTTTGTGGGTGAAGCTTTTCAGCAGACCTTCAGACCGGGTATGCGAGTATCCAGGTCAAGCTGAAAGCTACCTGCGGGTAGTCCAGGGGGCGCAGAGCGGGCTATGCAGGCGGTGGTGCTCGGCATCGAGCGCGTTGATGCAGGAGAAGATCTCGGTGACGTCGAAGTCGTGTGGACGGTGTGAAAACGTGATGACGGGGGTGGCCCGCAGGTCAGCCGTTTTCACACAGTCGCAGGGATGCGCGGTTATTCCTGGTCAGCGCTGGATTTATCGTCGCCATCCTCGACGGCAGGCGTCGGTTCGGTGTGGGCGGCAACGGTTTGCTCTTCGGGGTTCAGGCTTGGGAAGGGAAGATTCGGGATTTCATGCATCTCGTCGTTCCTCGCAAGTGTGAGTGAAAAGGCTGCGCCAGGCGCGTTTCTAGGCTTGTTCAAGCTGGGGCAGGATACACAAGTCTGGATGACAGTTTGTATTTTTTCCCGGTCGCTGGTCGGTTTTGCGGGCGGATACCGGACAAAACCTACCCGAAAAGGGGCCTGTCAGCGGCCCCCTGGTGCAGTGTTCACTTACGCCCTTCGGCGGTTTCGGCGACCTTGTCGGTGCGTGCACACATGATGAAGTCATTGCGGTGCAGGCCCTTGATCGAGTGGCTCCACCAAGTGACGGTGACTTTGCCCCACTCGGTGAGCAAGCCAGGATGATGCCCTTCGGCCTCGGCGATTTCGCCGATGGCGTTGGTGAACGCGAGGGCATGCTTGAAGTTCTTGAACAGGAACACGCGCTCAAGCTCCATGTGGCCGTCACGAACTTCGATGTTCCAGTCCGGGATCTCGCGGATCAGCTCGGCCAGCTCTTCGTCGGTCACTTTCGGTGCGTCGGCGCGGCAGGCTTCGCAGTGGGCTTGGTTCAAGGCATTCATGATTGTCTTCCGTTCGAGTTGTGGTCGGGGGCGGTTCAGGCGGCGGCCCTGGGAGGGAATTTCGGGGCGTGCAGACCAAGCTGCATGGCCTGCTGGACCATGCCCATGATGTCTTCGTGGGCCAGGTCGAACAGGCGCTTCAAACTCGGCAGCACGAAGTACAGTGGTTGCAGGATGTCGATGCGATACGGCGTGCGCATGGCTTCGATCGGGTCGAAGGCCTGGTGTTCCGGCTCGCCGGACAGGCAGTACACGGTTTCCTTGGGGGAGGACAGGATGCCGCCGCCGTAGATCTTGCGACCTTGCGGGGTTTCCATCAGACCGAACTCGATGGTCATCCAGTACAACCGCGCCAGGTACACACGCTGTTCCTTGCTGGCCGCCAGGCCCAGCTTGCCATAGGTATGGGTGAATTCGGCGAACCAGGGGTTGGTCAGCAGCGGGCAGTGGCCGAAGATCTCGTGGAAGATATCGGGCTCCTGCAGGTAGTCGAGCTCTTCCGGGGTGCGGATGAACGTCGCTACCGGGAAGCGCTTGCTGGCCAGCAGCTCGAAGAAGGTCTGGAAGGGGATCAGCGCCGGTACACGCGCAACCTGCCAGCCGGTGGTGGCCGCCAGCACCTTGTTGATCTCGCCCAACTGCGGGATGCGATCGTGGGGCAGCTTGAGCTGGTCGATGCCGTCCAGGTATTCCTGGCAGGCACGGCCTTCGATGACCTTGAGCTGGCGGGTGATCAAGGTGTTCCACACCGCATGCTCGGTTTGCGGGTAGTCGATGAAGCCGTGCGCATCGGGCTCGCGTGCCACGTATTGCGTCTGTTTCATGTGGCTCTCCTGGTGAGGGCTTTCTTGTTATGTCCACGCTATGACTTGGACATTACCTCCTGCGCGGTGGTTTGCACGGGGCAGGGCAGTGCTACCAGGGGGGGTCGTGGAGTGAAATTTCGTAACGATTATTTTACAAAATATGCGAGGTGGCGGAAAATCCGTAGCATCCAGCTGGCGCCTGATGGAAATCTGTCAGCTTATCTTTACGATTTTTCTGCGCGTGATTGAAAAAATCCCGTGCCCGAGAGCTTCCATGCGTATCAAAGTGCATTGCCAGAACCGCATTGGCATCCTTCGCGACATCCTCAACCTGCTGGTGGAGTACGGCATCAATGTGCTGCGTGGCGAGGTCGGTGGCGACCACGGCAACGCCATCTACCTGCACTGTCCGAACCTGATCAATCTGCAGTTCCAGGCACTGCGCCCGAGGTTCGAGGCTATTGTCGGCGTATTCGGCGTCAAGCGCGTGGGCCTGATGCCCAGTGAGCGGCGCCACATGGAGCTCAATGCACTGCTCGGTGCGTTGGAGTTTCCGGTGCTGTCGATCGACATGGGCGGCAGCATCGTCGCCGGCAATCGTGCGGCGGCGCAGTTGTTGGGCGTGCGGGTCGATGAGGTGCCAGGGCTGCCACTGGCGCGCTATGTCGAGGATTTCGATCTGCCCGAACTGGTGCGGGCCAACAAGTCGCGGATCAATGGCTTGCGGATCAAGGTCAAGGGCGATGTGTTCCTGGCCGATATCGCGCCGTTGCAGTCCGAGCACGATGACAGCGAGGCATTGGCCGGCGCGGTGCTGACCCTGCACCGCGCCGACCGTATTGGTGAGCGCATCTATAACGTGCGTAAGCAGGAGTTGCGTGGCTTCGACAGCATCTTCCAGAGCTCGCGAGTGATGGCGGCAGTGGTGCGCGAAGCACGGCGCATGGCGCCGCTGGATGCCCCGCTACTGATCGAGGGCGAGACCGGTACAGGCAAGGAGCTGCTGGCACGGGCCTGCCACCTGGCCAGCCCGCGCGGACAGTCACCGTTGATGGCGCTCAACTGTGCCGGGCTGCCGGAATCCATGGCCGAGACCGAACTGTTCGGTTATGGTCCTGGCGCCTTCGAGGGAGCACGTGCCGAAGGCAAGTTGGGGCTGCTGGAGCTGACGGCGGGCGGTACGTTGTTCCTCGACGGGGTCGGCGAGATGAGCCCGCGCTTGCAGGTCAAATTGCTGCGCTTCCTGCAGGATGGCTGTTTCCGCCGGGTGGGCAGCGACGAGGAGGTTTACCTGGATGTGCGGGTTATCTGCGCTACCCAGGTCGATCTGTCCGAATTGTGCGCCCGCGGCGAGTTCCGCCAGGACCTTTATCACCGGCTCAACGTGCTGTCGTTGCACATTCCGCCGCTGCGAGAGTGCATGGATGGTCTGGAAGGGTTGGTGCAGCACTTTCTCGACCAGGCCAGCCGGCAGATCGGCTGTGCCATGCCGCGCTTGGCGCCGACGGCGATGGACAAGTTGGGACAGTACCACTGGCCAGGCAACGTAAGGCAACTGGAAAACGTATTGTTCCAGGCCGTTTCGCTGTGTGAGGGCGGTGTGGTGAAAAGCGAACATATCCGCTTGCCAGATTATGGCGCACGCCAACCGTTGGGCGACTTTTCCCTGGACGGGGATCTTTCGCAGATCGTCGGGCGGTTCGAAAAAGCGGTATTGGAAAGTTTATTGGCAGAATTTCCCAGTAGCCGGGCTTTAGGCAAGCGATTAGGTGTTTCGCACACCACAGTGGCCAATAAATTGCGCGAATACAGTCTGGGTAAGTCTGCGGATTAATGTTCGGTTATTTAATCGAAGTTTAATCTTGGCGCGTCGGTGCATTGCCGGTGAAGGGGCCCTCGCAGCAGGGCCCCGCTTCATCGATCAGCCGTTGGAGCAGCCGTTACCCATCACGCGGTACTCCAGAATGTGCCGCTGGCCCTTGGAGTCTTCATAGGTCATGCGGGCTGGCACGACTTCGCAGACGTTGGGCACCTCGCTCATGGAAATGACCCGGGCGATGTCCAGGTGCTGCGAGTAGCTGTAGTGTTCGACCGGGATCTGCTCGACATCTTTTGCTTCATCGGCCAGTGCCGCGCCGCAAAAACCGCCAAGTACCAATACCAGTAAAGCTTTCATTTTCATTTTACCTGTCTAAGGTCGTGATGAGGTGCGCGGCACTTGTGGCGCCGCGAGTACAGCCAAGTTTCAACTATCGGGATTAGAGGAGGATTAACGTTTGCCTTCGTGGGGGCTGTTACCAGTTGTTAATCGTCTTTGCCTTGTTGGCGAGATGAAGTTTATGCCTCGTTAGTTGCGGGAAACAGGGTCTGTTTTGATAAAGTTTTTCGGCCTTTTGACAGAATCGGTAACAATCGCCCTGGCGGACCCCTCCTGGCTTTTTCCTCGCCTGGCCGTCGCCCGCGGGCTAGAGGCCCCGCGCCAGAGCTGGGCCGACTCGCCACGCCGCGCTACTACCATCGTCGAATGGATTTTCCGGCTCTGGTACAGTTACAAACGATTCATACGGTTTCATACAAAAACAACTATTACACCGAGGTAACACAGATGAGTGCGGCTCCACTGTATCCCGTTCGTCCCGAGGTTGCGGCCACCACCCTGACCGACGAGGCCAGCTACAAGGCCATGTACCAGCAATCGGTGATCAACCCGGACGGATTCTGGCGCGAGCAGGCCCAGCGTCTCGACTGGATCAAGCCCTTCAGCAAGGTCAAGCAGACCTCCTTCGACGACCATCACGTGGACATCAAGTGGTTCGCCGACGGCACTCTGAACGTTTCCTCCAACTGCCTGGACCGCCATCTCGAAGAGCGTGGCGACCAGCTGGCGATCATCTGGGAGGGCGATGACCCTTCCGAGCACCGCAACATCACCTACCGGGAACTCCACGAACAGGTCTGCAAGTTCGCCAACGCGCTGCGCGGGCAGGATGTGCACCGCGGCGACGTGGTGACCATCTATATGCCGATGATTCCCGAGGCGGTGGTGGCCATGCTGGCTTGCGCCCGTATCGGTGCGATCCACTCGGTGGTGTTCGGCGGTTTCTCTCCCGAAGCCCTGGCCGGGCGGATCATCGATTGCAGGTCCAAGGTGGTGATCACCGCTGACGAGGGTGTGCGCGGCGGTCGTCGTACTCCGCTCAAGGCCAATGTCGACCTGGCCCTGACCAACCCTGAAACCAACAGCGTGCAGAAGATCATCGTGTGTAAGCGCACCGGTGGCGAGATCGCCTGGCACCAGCACCGCGACATCTGGTACGAAGACCTGATGAAGGTCGCGTCCAGCCACTGCGCGCCAAAGGAGATGGGGGCCGAGGAGCCGCTGTTCATCCTTTACACTTCCGGCTCCACCGGTAAGCCCAAGGGTGTGTTGCACACCACCGGCGGCTACCTGGTGTATGCCGCGCTGACCCACGAGCGGGTTTTCGACTATCGCCCAGGCGAGGTCTACTGGTGCACCGCCGACGTCGGTTGGGTCACCGGCCACAGCTACATCGTCTACGGCCCGCTGGCCAATGGGGCGACCACGCTGCTGTTCGAAGGCGTGCCGAACTACCCGGACATCACCCGCGTGTCGAAGATCGTCGACAAGCACAAGGTCAACATCCTCTACACCGCACCGACCGCCATCCGCGCCATGATGGCCGAAGGCGAGGCAGCCGTGGCTGGCGCCGATGGCTCGAGCCTGCGCCTGCTGGGCTCGGTCGGTGAGCCGATCAACCCCGAAGCCTGGAACTGGTACTACAAGACCGTGGGCAAGGAGCGTTGCCCGATCGTCGATACCTGGTGGCAGACCGAGACCGGTGGCATCTTGATCAGCCCACTGCCGGGGGCTACGGGGCTGAAGCCTGGCTCGGCGACCCGACCGTTCTTTGGTGTGGTGCCGGCGCTGGTGGACAACCTGGGCAACCTGATCGAAGGCGCCGCCGAGGGCAACCTGGTGATCCTCGACTCATGGCCGGGCCAGTCGCGTTCGCTGTACGGTGACCACGACCGTTTCGTCGACACCTACTTCAAGACCTTCCGTGGCATGTACTTCACCGGTGACGGTGCCCGCCGTGACGAGGATGGCTACTACTGGATCACCGGGCGGGTCGATGACGTGCTCAACGTCTCCGGGCACCGCATGGGCACCGCCGAGATCGAAAGCGCCATGGTCGCCCACAGCAAGGTGGCCGAGGCGGCAGTGGTGGGGGTGCCGCACGACATCAAAGGCCAGGGCATCTACGTCTACGTCACTCTCAATGCCGGCGAAGAGCCGAACGAGCAACTGCGCCTGGAGCTGAAGAACTGGGTGCGCAAGGAGATCGGTCCGATCGCCTCGCCGGATGTGATCCAGTGGGCGCCGGGTTTGCCGAAGACCCGCTCGGGCAAGATCATGCGGCGCATCCTGCGTAAGATCGCCACGGCTGAATACGATGCGCTGGGCGATATTTCGACCCTGGCCGACCCAGGCGTGGTGCAGCACCTGATCGACACTCACAAGGCGATGAGTCTGGCGTCAGCCTGATCGGCCGCGAGGCTGCCTGAGGCAGTTACTGGTCGAGTGTCAAAACCATAAAACCCCGTCGGCTGTACCGGCGGGGTTTTTGCTTCGCTGTTACCGACAGACATCGGTAACTATTCTGTCACCGTTTTCGCACGCTAACGGGGCGCTAGGAAACATCAGCGTTCCATTTCGGTGCGGGTTTGTAGGGATTTTTTGCAAGGTCGCACGCTTCACTTGCCGTAATACAAGGCTTTGCGAATAATAGGCCCGTTAATTGCTAGTTCTATAGGTTCTATTCCCTTGGCTCTTGCATATTTTGCATAGGCTGTCAACCGCGCTCGCAGCGATTTCTAGCGCTTCTATAAGTAGTTGTCGCTTTCAAGAAATATCGACTAACGGGCTGTCGTTAAAATGCCATTCACTCGCTCGTGGTCTGCGACCTTGGTCGATACCCCGCGGCTCGCGTTGTACCCCTTCGCATGTCGGGCAGCTGTTACCCCTGCCTTGTATTGCCCCGTAACGATGGAGTTACCTGATGAAGAAACTCGCACTGCTTGGCGCTCTGGCGCTGTCCGTGTTCTCCCTGGTGTCGCAGGCCGATGAAAAACCTCTGAAAATCGGTATCGAAGCCGCTTATCCACCATTCGCCTTCAAACAGCCCGATGGCAGCATCGCCGGCTTCGACTACGACATCGGCAACGCTTTGTGCGAAGAGATGAAGGCCAAGTGCACCTGGGTCGAGCAGGAGTTCGACGGCCTGATCCCGGCATTGAAGGTCCGCAAGATCGACGCCATCCTGTCGTCCATGTCGATCACCGAGGACCGCAAGAAGTCGGTCGACTTCACCAAGCGCTACTACCTGACCCCGGCACGCCTGGTGATGAAGGAAGGCACCGTGGTCAGCGACAGCCTCGATGAGCTGAACGGCAAGAAGATCGGCGTGCAGCGGGGCTCGATCCACGACCGTTTCGCCAAGGAAGTCCTGGCCGCCAAGGGCGCCACCGTAGTGCCGTACGGCACTCAGAACGAGATCTACCTGGACGTGGCCGCCGGTCGTCTGGACGGCACCGTGGCCGATGCCACCCTGCTCGAGGACGGTTTCCTGAAAACCGACGCCGGCAAAGGCTTCGCCTTCGTCGGGCCATCGTTCACCGACGTCAAGTACTTCGGTGATGGCGTCGGCATTGCCGTGCGCAAGGGCGACAAGGCCAACGCCGATCGTATCAATGCCGCCATCGACGCGATCCGTGCCAACGGCAAGTACAAAGAAATCGAGCAGAAGTACTTCAACTTCGACATCTACGGTCCAGACTCCAAGTAATACGTCTGGCTCCACCTGTGCAATGGTGCAAACAGCAGGGAGGCTGAGGTTTGCACCATTTTTCATTGTCTAGGTCGAGGACCTCAACATGTTGAAAGGCTACGGGGCAGTCATCCTCGACGGGGCGTGGCTGACGCTACAGCTCGCCCTGTCGTCGATGGCCCTGGCCATCGTGCTCGGCCTCATCGGCGTGGCGCTGCGCTTGTCGCCGGTGCGCTGGCTGGCTTGGCTGGGCGATCTGTACGCCACGGTGATCCGTGGTATCCCGGACTTGGTCCTGATTCTGCTGATCTTCTACGGCGGGCAGGACATCATCAATAGACTGGCACCGCTGCTCGGTTATGAGGACTACATCGACCTCAACCCATTGGCGGCGGGTATCGGTACCCTGGGGTTCATCTTCGGCGCCTACCTGTCGGAAACCTTCCGCGGTGCGTTCCTTGGTATCCCCAAAGGGCAGGCCGAGGCCGGCGTGGCCTACGGCATGAGTGCGCGCCAGGTGTTTTTCCGTATCCAGGTGCCACAAATGATCCGCCTGGCCATTCCGGGCTTCACCAACAACTGGCTGGTACTGACCAAGGCCACGGCACTGATTTCGGTGGTGGGCCTGCAGGACATGATGTTCAAGGCCAAGCAGGCGGCCGATGCCACCCGCGAACCCTTCACGTTCTTCCTGGCGGTGGCTGCACTGTACCTGGTGATCACCAGTGTTTCGTTGCTGGCGCTGAAGTATCTCGAACGTCGCTATTCGGTAGGCGTCAAGGTGGCTGAGCTATGATCTTCGACTACAACGTGGTCTGGGAGGCCATGCCGCTGTATCTCGGCGGGTTGCTGACCACCCTCAAGCTGCTGGCGCTGTCGCTGTTCTTCGGCCTCTTGGCGGCCATTCCGCTGGGCCTGATGCGGGTGTCCAAGCAGCCGCTGGTGAACCTCGGCGCATGGCTCTACACCTACGTGATCCGCGGCACGCCGATGCTGGTGCAGCTGTTCCTGATCTACTACGGTCTGGCCCAGTTCGAGGCGGTGCGCAGCAGCGTGTTCTGGCCGCTGCTGTCGAGTGCCACGTTCTGCGCTTGCCTGGCCTTCGCTGTCAACACCAGCGCCTACACCGCGGAAATCATCGCCGGCAGCCTCAAGGCCACGCCCCATGGCGAGATCGAAGCGGCCAAGGCCATGGGCATGTCGCGCATGAAGATGTACCGGCGCATCCTGCTGCCCTCGGCCCTGCGCCGGGCGCTGCCGCAGTACAGCAACGAAGTGATCATGATGCTGCAGACCACCAGCCTGGCATCGATCGTCACGCTGATCGACATCACCGGTGCGGCGCGCACGGTCAATGCCCAGTACTACCTGCCTTTCGAGGCCTACATCACGGCGGGCGTATTCTACCTGTGCCTGACCTTCATCCTCGTGCGCCTTTTCAAGATGGCCGAACGCCGCTGGCTCGGCTACCTGGCGCCGCGCAAGCACTGAACGCTCTGTGAGAACCGACAGCATGTACAAACTCGAAGTCCAAGACCTGCACAAGCGCTATGGTAGCCATGAGGTGCTCAAGGGTGTGTCCCTGGCAGCCAAGGCAGGCGATGTGATCAGCATCATCGGCTCCAGTGGTTCGGGCAAATCGACGTTCCTGCGTTGCATCAACCTGCTCGAGCAGCCGCACGCCGGCAAGATCCTGCTCAATAACGAAACGCTCAAGCTGGTGCCCGGCAAGGATGGCGCGCTCAAGGCGGCCGACCCTCGACAGCTGCAGCGTATGCGTTCGCGTCTGTCGATGGTGTTCCAGCATTTCAACCTGTGGTCGCACATGACGGCGCTGGAGAACGTGATCGAGGCGCCTGTGCACGTGCTGGGCGTGAACAAGAAGGAGGCGCTGGAAAAGGCCGAGCACTACCTGGCCAAGGTCGGCGTGGCCCATCGCAAGGACGCCTTCCCAGGCCACATGTCCGGCGGCGAGCAGCAGCGGGTGGCGATCGCCCGCGCCCTGGCCATGGAGCCGGAGGTGATGCTGTTCGACGAGCCGACCTCGGCGCTCGATCCTGAGCTGGTGGGTGATGTGCTCAAGGTCATGCAGGCGCTGGCCCAGGAAGGCCGTACCATGGTGGTGGTGACCCATGAAATGGGCTTCGCCCGCGAAGTCTCCAATCAATTGGTGTTTCTGCACCAAGGGCTGGTGGAAGAGCGCGGCTGTCCGCGCGAGGTGCTGGTCAACCCGCAATCGGAGCGCCTGCGGCAGTTCCTTTCGGGCAGCCTGAAGTAAAGGCTGACGCTTTGCACCATAATAGGGCATGCTGCGCACTGCGCGCGGCGCGCTCCCGGCGGCACAGACTCGAACGACCTCAGGTTCCGGACCTTACCTATGACCACCCAGCGAATCGGTTTTCTCATCTGGCCTGGCACCAAGCCTCTGACCTTGGCGTTGGCCGACGAAACCCTGCAGGTGGCCCAGCAGGTGCATCCGGACGTGATCTACGAACGGGTGTTCCTGCAGGCCGAGCCAGTCGAACAGGGCGCCTGGCGGCTGCCGGGCGAGCCTTGGAATGGCCGCCTGGAGGGATGCCACAAGCTGTTCCTGCTGGCGGACGAGCCGATCCTGTCCGTGGGCTCGGCGCTGTCCTCTGCGCTCAAGCAGGTGGCGCGCAGTGGCTGCATGATCGGCGGTCTGTCGGCCGGGGTGTATCCGCTGGCCTTGCTCGGTCTGCTCGATGGCTATCGCGCCGCAGTGCATTGGCGCTGGCAGGATGATTTCGCCGAGCGCTTCCCCAGGGTGATCGCCACCAGTCATTTGTTCGACTGGGATCGCGACCGATTGACAGCTTGCGGTGGCATGGCGGTGAGCGACCTGTTGCTGGCGGTGCTGGCCCGTGATCATGGTGCCGAACTGGCCGGGGCGGTGTCGGAGGAGATGGTGGTGGAGCGGATCCGCGAAGGCGGCGAGCGTCAGCGGATTCCGTTGCAGAACCGCCTTGGCTCAAGCCATCCCAAGCTGACTCAGGCCGTGCTGTTGATGGAGGCCAACATCGAGGAGCCCTTGACCACCGACGAGATTGCTCAGCATGTGTGTGTCTCGCGGCGCCAGCTCGAGCGGATCTTCAAGCAGTACCTCAATCGGGTGCCAAGCCAGTATTACCTGGAACTGCGCTTGAACAAAGCGCGGCAGATGCTGATGCAGACCAGCAAGTCGATCATTCAGATCGGGTTGTCGTGCGGGTTTTCCTCGGGGCCGCATTTTTCCAGTGCCTATCGCAATTTCTTCGGCGCCACGCCGCGTGAAGATCGCAATCAACGGCGTAGCAACAGCCCGTTCGAGTTGAGTTCGGCGCCTGCTGAAAAGGGTTGAGTGCGGGGGGCGCTTTGATTGGGCGGCGCTCGATATCTGCAACACCACAAAACCAGCGCCCTACACCCTACATCCTATACCCTCTACATCCCCCTCCATTTTCCATGTGAACACCCGTTCACCCAGCCCCCTCTCTCCCGTACACTGCGCGATTGCGACAAAGTTTGTCGCATTGCCGAAAGCCCCGGTGAAACTGGGGTTTTGCGCTGTAACAAGTTGTCGCTTGGCCGCAAGGACAGGCGCGGATCAGTCCTTACAATCCCCCCATCGCTCGCCACTTCCAGGCCAGCGTTCCTCTTCAGGAGACTCAGATGTCCGTTGAGCAAGCCCCGGTGCAACGTGCCGATTTCGACCAGGTCATGGTTCCCAACTATTCTCCGGCGGCCTTCATTCCTGTGCGAGGCGAGGGTTCGCGAGTCTGGGACCAGTCGGGCCGCGAGTTGATCGACTTCGCCGGCGGCATCGCGGTGAATGCCTTGGGCCATTGCCACCCGGCGCTGGTCAAGGCCCTGACCGAGCAGGCCAACACCCTCTGGCACGTGTCCAACGTCTTCACCAACGAGCCGGCCCTGCGCCTGGCGCACAAGCTGGTGGACGCGACCTTTGCCGACCGTGCCTTCTTCTGCAACTCCGGCGCCGAGTCCAACGAGGCCGCCTTCAAGCTGGCCCGTCGCGTTGCCCACGACCGCTTCGGTCCGGACAAGCATGAAATCATCGCCACCGTGAACAGCTTCCACGGTCGTACCTTGTTCACCGTCAGCGTTGGCGGCCAGCCCAAGTATTCCGATGGCTTTGGCCCCAAGATCACGGGCATCAGCCATGTGCCATACAACGATCTGGAAGCGTTGAAGGCGCAGATTTCCGACAAGACCTGTGCAGTGGTGATCGAGCCGATCCAGGGCGAGAGCGGCGTGGTCCCGGCCGACAAGGCCTATCTGGAAGGCGCTCGCAAGCTGTGCGACGAGCACAATGCCCTGCTGATCTTCGATGAAGTCCAGACCGGTGTCGGCCGTACCGGTTCGCTGTATGCCTATCAGCACTACGGTGTGACCCCCGACATCCTCACCAGCGCCAAGAGCTTGGGTGGCGGTTTCCCGATCGGTGCCATGCTCACCACCAACGATCTGGCCAAGCATTTCGCCCCCGGTACCCACGGCACCACCTATGGCGGCAACCCACTGGGGTGCGCCGTGGCCTGTGCGGTGCTGGACGTGATCAACACCCCTGAGACCCTGGCCGGTATCAAAGCCAAGCACGAGCGTTTCAAAGTTCGCCTGGAGCACATCGGCCAACAGTACGGCCTGTTCAGCCAGGTGCGTGGGGTTGGACTGTTGATCGGCTGCGTGCTGGCGGACGCCTGGCAGGGCAAGGCCAAAGACGTGCTCAACGCTGCCGAGCAGGAAGGTGTGATGGTGCTGCAAGCCGGCCCGGACGTGGTGCGCTTCGCGCCGAGCCTGGTGGTCGAGGACAGTGATATCGATGATGGCCTGGAGCGCTTCGAGCGCGCCGTGGCCAAGCTGGTCAAGGGCTGATGCCCGTTCGCCGGCACCCAGGGTGCCGGCGCTACCGATTTTCAATGCGGGTGCGAGTTGGCAGGTTGCTGCCGCATCCGCCGTTTTTCCGTGCCGAGGCTTTCGGCACGCCGACCCGAAAGGAGTGACACCATGCTGGTGATGCGCCCCGCGCAAATGGCTGATCTGAACGACGTGCAGCGCATGGCTGCCGACAGCCCCATTGGTGTCACCTCGCTGCCGGACGATGCCGCCCGTCTGGGCGACAAGATTGCCGCATCCGAGACATCCTTCGCCGCCGAGGTCAGTTTCAACGGCGAGGAGACCTACTTCTTCGTGCTCGAGGACAGTGTGACCGGCAAGCTGGCCGGCTGCTCGGCCATCGTCGCCTCGGCCGGCTACTCCGAGCCGTTCTACAGTTTTCGCAACGAGACGTTCGTGCATGCCTCGCGTGAACTGAAGATCCACAACAAGATCCATGTGCTCTCGTTGTGCCACGACCTCACCGGCAACAGCCTGCTGACCAGCTTCTATGTGTTGCCGGAGCTGGTGAGCAGCGGCTGGGCCGAGCTCAACTCCCGTGGACGGCTGTTGTTCATGGCTTCGCACCCGGAGCGTTTCGCAGATTCGGTGGTCACCGAGATCGTCGGCTACAGCGACGAGCAGGGCGAATCGCCGTTCTGGGACGCCATCGGCCGCAACTTCTTCGACCTCAACTACGCCGATGCCGAACGCTTGTGTGGGGTGAAAAGCCGCACCTTCCTCGCCGAGCTGATGCCGCATTACCCGATCTATGTGCCTCTGCTGCCGGATGCAGCCCAGGAGGCCATGGGGCAGGTCCATCCTCGTGCGCAGATCACCTTCGACATCCTCATGCGCGATGGCTTCGAGACCGAACACTACATCGACATCTTCGACGGCGGGCCGACCCTGCATGCGCGGACCTCGGGCATTCGTTCGATCGCCCAGAGCCGCCTCGCGCCGGTCAAGATCGAAGACGTGCCGGTCAAGGGCGGACGACCGTACCTGGTGTGCAACGGTTTGCTGCAGGACTACCGCGCAGTGTTGGTGGAGCTCGACTGGGTGCCGGGCAAGCCGGTCAGCCTCGACAGCGCAGCGGCTGAGGCTCTGGGTGTGGGCGAAGGCGCCAGCGTGCGCCTGGTTGCGGTCTGAGGCCAGTCGGCATTCTGCGATAGAGAGTTTTTGCGCAGGCCCAAGCCCGCGCACAAGGAGATAGCATGATCGTTCGTCCTGTACGCAGCAGCGATTTACCCGCGCTGATCGAATTGGCCCGCAGCACCGGTACCACCGGGCTTACCACCTTGCCAGCCAACGAAGAGCGCCTCGGGCATCGGGTCGGCTGGGCGGAGAAGAGCTTTCGCGGCGAAGCCGAGCGCGGCGATACCGACTACCTGTTCGTGCTGGAGAACGACGAGGGCCTGGTGGTCGGCATCAGTGCCATCGCCGGCGCCGTGGGTCTGCGCGAGCCTTGGTACAACTACCGGGTCGGCCTCACCGTCAGCGCTTCCCAGGAGCTGAACATCTATCGTGAAATCCCCACGCTGTTCCTGGCCAACGACCTGACCGGCAACTCGGAGCTGTGCTCGTTGTTCCTGCGCAGTGACCACCGCAGTGGTCTCAATGGTCGCTTGCTGTCCCGTGCACGCATGCTGTTCATCGCCGAGTTTCCGGAGTTGTTCGGTAACAAGATCATCGCCGAGATGCGTGGCATGTCCGATGAGCATGGGCGCTCGCCGTTCTGGGAGAGCCTGGGCAGGCACTTCTTCAAGATGGAGTTCAGCCAGGCCGACTACCTGACCGGGGTGGGCAACAAATCGTTCATCGCCGAGCTGATGCCCAAGTTCCCGCTGTACACCTGCTTCCTGTCCGACGCCGCGCGCAGCGTGATCGGCCGCGTGCACAGCGACACCGAGCCGGCGCTGGCGATGCTCAAGCAGGAGGGCTTCAGCTACCAGGGCTATGTCGACATCTTCGATGCCGGCCCCGCCATCGAGTGCGAGACCGCCAAGGTTCGCGCGGTGCGTGACAGCCAGACGCTGGTGTTGGCCGTGGGTACACCGGGCGACGATGCCACGCCTTACATCATCCACAACCGCAAGCGCGACGACTGTCGCATTACCGCAGCCCCGGCACGCCTGGCTGCCGGCACCCTGGTGGTCGATCCGGCGACCGCCAAGCGCCTGCGCATGGGCGCTGGCGACAACGTGCGAGCCGTGCCGCTTTCGGCGAGCCGGGAGGGTCAGTAAATGTCTACCCATTACATCGCAGGTCAATGGCAGGTCGGGCAGGGCGCCCCCTTGCAGTCATTCAACCCGGTCAGCCAGGCACTGGTCTGGCAGGGGCAGGGCGCTGACGCAGCCCAGGTCGAGTCTGCCGTGAAGGCTGCGCGCCAGGCATTTCCGGGCTGGGCGCAACTGAACCTGGAGGCACGTATCGCCGTACTTGAGGCCTTCGCCGAACAACTCAAGGTGCATGCCGAAGCGTTGGCCCACTGCATTGGCGAGGAGACCGGCAAGCCCCTGTGGGAGGCTGCGACCGAAGTCACCAGCATGGCCAACAAGGTGGCGATCTCGGTGCAGAGCTACCGTGAGCGTACGGGTGAGAAGAGCGGTCCGCTGGGCGATGCCAGCGCCGTGTTGCGGCACAAGCCGCACGGTGTGGTGGCAGTGTTCGGCCCCTACAACTTCCCAGGGCACCTGCCCAACGGGCACATCGTTCCGGCATTGTTGGCCGGCAACTGCGTAGTGTTCAAGCCCAGCGAGCTGACGCCCAAGGTCGCTGAACTGACCGTCAACTGCTGGGTCGCCGCCGGGTTGCCGGCCGGCGTGCTCAACCTGGTGCAAGGCGCCCGTGAGACTGGCATGGCCCTGGCTGCCAATCCGGGTATCGATGGTCTGTTCTTCACCGGTTCCAGCCGTACCGGTAACCTGCTGCACCAGCAGTTCGGGGGGCGCCCGGACAAGATCCTGGCGCTGGAAATGGGCGGTAACAATCCATTGCTGGTCGATCAGGTCAAGGACGTGGACGCGGCGGTATACACCATCATTCAGTCGGCCTTCATTTCTGCTGGCCAGCGCTGCACCTGCGCGCGCCGCCTGTTGGTGCCGCAGGGTGACTGGGGCGATGCGCTGCTGGCCCGGTTGGTCGAAGTAAGCCGCAGCATTACCGTGGGCGCCTTCGATCAGCAGCCGGCGCCGTTCATGGGGTCGGTGATCTCTCTGGACGCCGCCCGGGCATTGCTCGCCGCTCAGGCCGAGCTGTTGGGCAAGGGCGCAGTGGGGCTGCTGGAAATGACCCAGCCATATGCCGATGCCGCCTTGCTGACACCAGGCATCGTCGACGTCAGTGGCGTCGCCGAGCGGCCTGACGAGGAATTTTTCGGGCCCTTGCTGCAGGTGATTCGCTACAGCGACTTCGACGCTGCCATCGATGAGGCCAACAACACCCAATACGGACTGGCCGCCGGGCTGTTATCCGATTCGCGTGCTCGTTACCAGTACTTCTGGTTGCGCAGCCGCGCCGGCATCGTCAATTGGAACAAGCAGCTGACCGGTGCCGCCAGCACCGCACCGTTCGGCGGTGTGGGCGCCAGTGGCAACCACCGCGCCAGCGCCTATTACGCTGCGGACTACTGCGCCTACCCTGTGGCTTCGCTGGAGACGGCCAGCCTTGCCCTGCCGGCGACCCTGACGCCGGGTATCACCCTATAACAACAGGCTGCGGAGCCTAGTCGATGAAATCCTACGAAGTGAATTTTGATGGCCTGGTGGGGCCTACCCACAATTACGGCGGCTTGTCCTACGGCAACGTGGCTTCGCAGAGCAACAGCCAGCAGGCGTCCAACCCCCGAGAGGCCGCGCGTCAGGGTTTGGCGAAGATGAAGGCCCTGGTCGACCTGGGCTTCAAGCAGGGGGTGATAGCGCCGCAGGAACGCCCCGACGTGGCCGCGCTGCGCCGCCTTGGCTTTTCCGGCAGTGACGGCGAAGTGATTCAGCGTGCCGCCCGTGAGGCCATGCCCCTGCTGGTCGCGAGCTGTTCGGCGTCGAGCATGTGGGTGGCCAACGCCGCGACCGTCAGTCCCAGTGCCGACACGGCGGACGGGCGCGTGCATTTCACCGCTGCCAATCTCAACTGCAAGTTCCATCGCAGCATCGAGCACCCCACTACCAGCCGTGTGCTGGCGGCGATGTTCGCCGATGAACAGCACTTCGCTCACCATCCGGCATTGCCAGCGGTGGCGCAATTCGGCGACGAGGGTGCGGCCAACCACACGCGTTTCTGTCGCGACTACGGTGAAGCGGGCGTCGAGTTCTTCGTCTATGGGCGCAGCGCCTTCGACAGCCGCTATCCGGCTCCGCAGAAATACCCGGCGCGCCAGACCCTCGAGGCCTCTCAGGCCGTGGCCAGACTGCACGGCCTGAGCGAAGACGGGGTGGTCTACGCTCAACAGAACCCGGCCGTGATCGACCAGGGCGTGTTTCACAATGACGTGATCGCGGTGGGTAATCGCGAAGTGTTGTTCTATCACGAGGACGCGTTCCTCGACAGCGAGGCGATGCTTGGCCAACTGCAGGCTAAACTGGCCAGCAAGGGTGGTCGTTTCCAGGCCATCCAGGTGCCTCGTGCGTCTGTAGCGGTGGAGGATGCGGTGCGCTCCTACCTGTTCAACAGCCAGTTGCTCAGCCGCGACGATGGCTCGATGTTGCTGGTGGTCCCGGAGGAGTGTCGGCACAACGAACGGGTCTGGACCTACCTCGAGCAGTTGACCCGCCAGGGTGGTCCGGTGGGCGAGGTCAAAGTCTTCGATCTCAAGCAGAGCATGCAGAACGGCGGTGGCCCTGCCTGCCTGCGGTTACGGGTAGCCTTGAAGGAAAGCGAGCTGGCGGCGGTCAATCCAGGCGTTATCATGACCGCTCCACTGTACGAGACGCTCGTGCAGTGGGTCGACAAGCACTACCGCGACCGCCTCGGCGAAGCGGACCTTGCCGACCCGCAATTGCTGATCGAGTGCCGCACGGCACTGGATGAGCTGACCCAGATTCTGCAGTTGGGTTCGGTCTATCCGTTCCAACGCCAACCTTGAAGAGAGTGAATGTAATGTCCGATGCCCTGCGCCTGATCCTCGAAGACCACGATGGTACCCAGCTGGAAACCTCCTGCACCCGGTTCGCCGTGGTGTGGCAAGGCAAGGAAGTGTGGATCCAGCAGGATGGTCGCGGCCAGCTGCTGATCGGTGTGGATGTCGAGGAAGGCGACAGCGAATACGCCAACCTTTTGCTGCGTCCGATGGCCACCAACCTGGTCAGCCTGCAGCTGGAGATGGAACCGGCCGAAGTCGGCGAAGACGACGATCACGTCCACGGTCCGGATTGCGGCCACCACCACTAAGGAAGCGCCTATGCTCGCCCTTGGCAAACTGCTTGAGCTGACCCTCACCGATCACGAACCGGCCGAGAAGACCCAAGTGACACCCAAGGGCGTGCGTTTGCGCTGGCTAGGCGAGGGCGCGCTCGAAGTTCGCCCGGCCGAAGCCGAGGATTGCGGCCTGGACCTGCTGCTGTCTGCCGGCATCCACGGCAACGAAACCGCGCCGATCGAGTTGCTCGAGCGGCTGTTGCATGGCGTTGCCAATGGCAAGATCAAACCGCGTGCGCGGGTGTTGTTCCTGTTCGGCAACCCGGCAGCGATTCGCAAGGGAGAGCGTTTCATCGAACAGGACATCAACCGCCTGTTCAATGGTCGGCACGAGCTGTCCAGTGGCTTCGAGGCCTTGCGCGCCGCCGAGTTGGAGCAGTTCGCCCGGGTGTTCTTCAGTAAACCTGAGCGCACCCGGCTGCACTATGACCTGCACACGGCCATTCGCGGGTCGAAGATCGAGCAATTCGCCTTGTATCCCTATAAGGAAGGTCGCAAGCATTCCCGCCGCGAGCTGGCCCGCCTGGCCGCTGCAGGCATGGAGGCGGTGCTGCTGCAAAGCAAGTCGTCCATCACCTTCAGTGCCTTCACCTACGAGCAACTCGACGCCGAAGCCTTCACGCTGGAGCTGGGCAAGGCACGTCCGTTCGGGCAGAACGAACAGGTCAACCTGGACAGGCTCGAAGAGCGGCTGATCCATATCATCGAGGGCACCGAGCCCGAGACTGCCGACTCCCTGGATGGCCTGAAGCTGTTCAGCGTCGCTCGGGAGATCATCAAGCACAGCGACAGCTTCCACCTGCACCTGCCGGCGGATATCGAGAACTTTTCCGAGTTGAGCAAAGGCTATCTGTTGGCCGAGGATCTGGCGGAAATGCGCTGGGTGGTCGAGGAGGAGGGGGCACGGATCATCTTTCCCAACCCCAAGGTCAAGAATGGCTTGCGTGCGGGCATCCTGATCGTGCCGGATTCGGGGCAGCGCCTGGGGTGAGGGTGGTGTCGCGCAAGCAAGGCGGGGTAATTTCGGATCCGATCCCAGGTGAAAACCTTTTAATTCACCGCCTGTTCCATTTTCCCTTTCCTTGGGCGGTAATTGGCTTGCCAGTGGCGAAACGCAGGCGATAGCATCCGGTCATGTCGTTTTCGATTGCAACGCCCCGAAAAACCGTGCAATCGACGCTTTCTATCGCATAAACACACTGCACCGAGACTGCAGGACCGATATAATGCGGCCCTTTGCCGTCGTTTCGTCGACGCGTTTGCCCTCTGGGCCGCCGTTTCCGTGGAAGAACCTATGAAAAGCGCAGAAATCCGTGAAGCCTTCCTTCGCTTCTTCGAAGAGCAGGGACACACCCGAGTCGCCTCCAGCTCCCTGATTCCGGGCAATGACCCGACCCTGCTGTTTACCAACGCCGGCATGAACCAGTTCAAGGACTGCTTCCTCGGTCAGGAAAAGCGCGCCTACACCCGTGCGGTCAGCAGCCAGAAGTGCGTCCGCGCCGGCGGCAAGCATAACGACCTGGAAAACGTCGGCTACACGGCGCGCCACCATACCTTCTTCGAGATGCTGGGCAACTTCAGCTTCGGCGACTATTTCAAGCGCGATGCGATCACCTTCGCCTGGACGTTCCTGACCTCCGAAAAATGGCTGAACCTGCCCAAGGACAAGCTGTGGGTCACGGTCTACGCCAGCGACGACGAAGCCTACGACATCTGGACCAAGGAAGTCGGTGTCCCGGCCGAGCGCATGGTGCGCATCGGCGACAACAAAGGCGCCCCATACGCCTCCGACAACTTCTGGACCATGGGCGACACCGGCCCGTGCGGCCCCTGCACCGAAATCTTCTACGACCACGGTCCGGACATCTGGGGTGGCCCGCCCGGCTCGCCGGAGGAAGACGGCGATCGCTACATCGAGATCTGGAACAACGTCTTCATGCAGTTCAACCGCACCGCCGATGGCGTCCTGCACCCGCTGCCGGCGCCGTCGGTGGATACCGGCATGGGCCTGGAGCGCATCAGTGCGGTGATGCAGCACGTGCACTCGAACTACGAGATCGACCTGTTCCAGAACCTGCTGGCCGCCGCCGCCAAGGCCATCGGTTGCAGCAACGATGAGCAGGCCTCGCTGAAAGTCGTCGCCGACCACATCCGCTCCTGCGGCTTCCTGATCGCCGACGGCGTACTGCCGTCCAACGAAGGCCGCGGTTACGTGCTGCGCCGCATCATTCGCCGGGCGTGCCGTCACGGCAACAAGCTGGGCGCCAAGGGCAGCTTCTTCTACCAGATCGTCGCGGCACTGGTGGCTGAAATGGGTGAAGCCTTCCCCGAGCTCAAGAGCCAGCAGGCGCATATCGAGCGCGTGCTCAAGGCCGAAGAAGAGCAGTTCGCCAAGACCCTGGAGCAGGGTCTGCGCATCCTCGAGCAGGACCTGGCCCAGCTCAAGGGCAACGTGGTGCCGGGCGATGTGGTGTTCAAGCTCTACGACACCTACGGCTTCCCTATGGACCTGACCGCCGACATCGCCCGTGAGCGCGAGCTGACCATCGACGAAGCCGGCTTCGAGCGCGAAATGGACGCCCAGCGCGAGCGCGCCCGTTCCGCCAGTGCCTTCGGCATGGACTACAACAGCCTGGTCAAGGTCGATACCGCCACTGAGTTCCTCGGCTACGAAGCTACCGAAGGGCAGGGCAAGGTCATCGCCCTGTACAAAGACGGCCAAGCGGTCGACCAGTTGGGCGAAGGCGAGGAGGGCGTCGTGGTCCTCGATCGCACCCCATTCTACGCCGAGTCCGGCGGCCAGGTCGGCGACAGCGGTTTCCTGCAGGCCGGTGCCGTACGCTTCGACGTACGCGACACGACCAAGACCGGCGGTGCTTTCCTGCATCACGGTGTGGTCGCCAGTGGCGCGCTGCTGATCGGTGCGCCGGTCGAGGCCAAGGTCGATGCCGACGTCCAGCACGCCACCTCGCTGAACCACTCCGCCACCCACCTGCTGCATGAAGCGCTGCGCCAGGTCCTGGGCGAGCACGTGCAACAGAAGGGCTCGCTGGTCGACAGCCAGCGCCTGCGTTTCGACTTCAGCCACTTCGAGGCAGTGACCCCCGCGCAGATCAAGGCGCTGGAAGAAATCGTCAACCGGGAAGTGCGCAAGAACACGCCGGTCGAAACCGAGCTGACCGATATCGAGACCGCCAAGGCCAAGGGCGCCATGGCCCTGTTCGGCGAGAAGTACGGCGACACCGTACGTGTACTGAGCATGGGCGGTGACTTCTCCGTCGAGCTGTGCGGCGGTATCCACGCCAAGCGCACCGGCGATATCAGCCTGTTCAAGATCATCAGCGAAGGCGGCGTGGCCTCGGGCGTGCGTCGTATCGAAGCGGTGACTGGCGCGGCTGCGCTGGCCTACCTGAACGCTGCCGAAGAGCAGGTCAAGGAAGCCGCGCAACTGGTCAAGGGCAACCGTGACAACCTGATCGACAAGCTGTCGGCTGTGCTCGAGCGCAACCGCCAGCTGGAAAAGCAGCTGGAACAGCTGCAGGCCAAGGCCGCTAGCGCCGCCGGGGACGATCTCTCCAACGCGGCCGTTGAGGTCAAGGGTGCCAAGGTACTTGCCGCTCGCCTGGATGGGCAGGATGGCAAGGCCCTGCTGGCCCTGGTCGATCAGCTGAAGAACAAGCTCGGCCACGCAGTGATCCTGCTGGGCAGTGAGCATGAGGGCAAGGTCGTGCTGGTGGCCGGCGTGACCAAGGACCTCTCCAGTCAACTCAAGGCTGGCGACCTGATGAAACAAGCCGCTGCGGCGGTGGGTGGCAAGGGCGGTGGCCGTCCGGACATGGCCCAGGGTGGTGGCGTCGACGTCGCTGCGCTGGACAATGCCCTGGCGCTGGCCGTGCCATTCGCAGAGCAGGGACTTTGAGATGAAGGGGTCGGCGGTCTAGTCGCCGGCCCCTTCATGTTGGATGGTTTTTTTGGGGCCCTGTATGGGCTGAGGCACCATTGAAATGGCGTTGATCGTACAGAAATTTGGCGGCACCTCTGTCGGTTCCATCGAGCGGATCGAGCAGGTAGCCGAAAAGGTCAAGAAACACCGTGAAGCGGGCGACGACCTGGTGGTTGTGCTGTCGGCCATGAGCGGTGAAACCAATCGCCTGATCGACCTGGCCAAGCAGATTACCGATCAGCCGGTTCCTCGCGAGCTGGACGTGATCGTCTCGACCGGTGAGCAGGTCACCATTGCCCTGCTGGCGATGGCCCTGATGAAGCGTGGCGTGCCTGCGGTGTCGTACACCGGTAACCAGGTGCGCATCCTCACCGACAGCGCCCACAACAAGGCGCGTATCCTGCAGATCGACGACCAGAAGATCCGCGCCGATCTCAAGGCCGGTCGCGTGGTCGTGGTGGCCGGATTCCAGGGTGTCGACGAGCGCGGCAACATCACCACCTTGGGCCGTGGCGGCTCCGACACCACCGGCGTGGCCCTGGCGGCGGCGCTCAAGGCCGATGAGTGCCAGATCTACACCGACGTCGATGGCGTCTACACCACCGATCCGCGCGTCGTGCCGCAGGCGCGCCGCCTGGAGAAGATCACCTTCGAAGAAATGCTGGAAATGGCCAGCCTGGGCTCCAAGGTGCTGCAGATCCGTTCGGTCGAGTTCGCCGGCAAGTACAACGTTCCGCTGCGCGTGCTGCACAGCTTCAAGGAGGGTCCGGGTACCCTCATTACCATTGATGAAGAGGAATCCATGGAACAGCCGATCATTTCCGGTATCGCCTTCAACCGTGATGAGGCCAAGCTGACCATTCGTGGCGTGCCGGATACCCCGGGCGTTGCTTTCAAGATCCTCGGTCCGATCAGCGCGTCGAACATCGAAGTGGACATGATCGTGCAGAACGTCTCGCACGATAACACCACCGACTTCACCTTCACCGTACACCGCAACGAGTACGAGAAGGCCTACGCCGTGCTGGAAAATACCGCCCGCGAGATCGGTGCGCGTGAGGTGAGCGGTGATACCAAGATCGCCAAGGTCTCGATCGTCGGCGTCGGCATGCGCTCCCACGCGGGTGTTGCCAGCCGCATGTTCGAAGCGCTGGCCAAGGAGAGCATCAATATTCAGATGATCTCCACCTCCGAGATCAAGGTCTCGGTAGTGATCGAAGAGAAGTACCTGGAGCTGGCCGTGCGCGCCCTGCACACTGCTTTCGAACTCGACGCACCTGCCCGACAGAGCGAGTGAGTCGACGCCAGGAGGGCGCGGCTTAGCCGCGCCCTTCGCGTTTCTGGCTACTGCGTGGGCCCTGTCCTGCCTGCGTGATAGCCCTGGGGCCTGAGTCGTCGTCCACGACCAGGCCCTGTTACCAACAGACTGTGGTCCCTGAATGTTTTGCGTGAGGAGAAAGCTATGTTGATTCTGACTCGTCGGTGCGCCGAGAGCCTGATCATTGGGGACGGCGAGATCACCGTGACGGTGCTCGGCGTCAAAGGCAACCAGGTGCGTATCGGCGTCAGTGCGCCCAAGGAAGTGGCCGTTCACCGCGAGGAAATCTACCTGCGGATCAAGAAAGAGAAGGACGAAGAGCCAACCCTTTAATTTTTTTGAAGTTTTTTTAAAAAAAAGGGTTGCAAACGAGGGGAGCTGTGTTTAATATTCGCCTCGTGTTGCGGTGAGGTGGCCGAGTGGCCGAAGGCGCTCCCCTGCTAAGGGAGTATACCTCATAAGGGTATCGGGGGTTCGAATCCCCCCTTCACCGCCATTTTTCGTGTAGGGCGCTGTAAACGGTCAAGTTGACTAAGTCGTTGAAATTAAACGAAAAAGTGCTTGGCAAATCGATTCAGCGAACTATAATGCGCGGCAAGACACGGACTCATAGCTCAGCTGGATAGAGTACTCGGCTACGAACCGAGCGGTCGGAGGTTCGAATCCTCCTGAGTCCGCCATTTAATGGGCGGTTTTGTGAAGCAAGGCAACCCATTCAACCAGTGGTAATCTGGTCTAAAACTACCAACCACGGACTCATAGCTCAGCTGGATAGAGTACTCGGCTACGAACCGAGCGGTCGGAGGTTCGAATCCTCCTGAGTCCGCCACTTTTGAAGTGGCTTTGCTCGCAAGGCGCTTCAGCAACCAGTGGTAATCTGGTCTAAAACTACCACCACGGACTCATAGCTCAGCTGGATAGAGTACTCGGCTACGAACCGAGCGGTCGGAGGTTCGAATCCTCCTGAGTCCGCCACACCATCAAGAAGCCCGCTCATATGAGCGGGCTTTTTGTTTTTCCGTTTCGCTGAATTGTCATCGATCTGCAACTAAGCTCCTACAGTAATCGACAATCGTTGCACTGTTGGCTTAATGCGTTGTCACATCTTTATCGCGCAAACGATTGTTCTGGCCAAAATTTTAAGCGATCTGACAGCTTAGGCAGTGTATGATTGCGCCCGTCAGCCCCGCCGGGGCTTGTGGAAAACCACCATGGACTTACCCAGTAGTTATTCCCTAATACGTTTCATACAGCTTGATCTGACAGATTGATTCTCCCGGCGTGCTCCGCTGCTGGGAGTGGAGTTCGCCTATGACCGAAGTAGAAGTAAAGAAAGGCCAAGACAGCCTGCAGGATCGCCTGGCTCAGGTGGTCGAGTTGCTGCAGCGCCAGCGCGTGGTGGAAGACCTCACGCATCGCCAGGAAGGCCAGCATCAGGACCTGGTCGAGAACCTCGTCCACCGCCAGAACCTCGTTGAGCTGCAGCGCAAGCTCGATGACCTGCACCCCGCCGACATCGCTTATATCCTCGAAGCCTTGCCCCTGGAAGACCGCCTGACGGTCTGGCAGTTGGTGCGCTCGGATCGCGACGGCGACATTCTCCTCGAAGTGTCCGATGCGGTTCGCCAGTCGCTGATCGCCGATATGGACGATCACGAACTGCTCGCCGCGGCCAAGGAAATGGACGCCGACGAACTGGCCGACCTGGCGCCGGAATTGCCGCGCGATGTCGTCCATGAGCTGATGGAAAGTCTCGATGCCCAGCAGCGTGAGCGCGTGCGCTCGGCGCTGAGCTATGACGAGGAGCAGGTCGGTGCGCTGATGGACTTCGAGATGGTGACCATCCGCGAGGATGTCAGTCTCGAAGTGGTACTGCGTTACCTGCGCCGCTTGAAAGAGCTGCCGAACCACACCGACAAACTTTTCGTGGTCGACTACGAGGGCATACTGAAGGGCGTCCTGCCGATCAAGCGACTTTTGGTGAACGATCCGGAGAAGAAGGTGGCAGAGGTCATGGCCACCGACCCCGTGTCGTTCCATCCGGATGAAGACGCCTACGACGCCGCCCAGGCTTTCGAACGTTACGACCTGGTATCCGCGCCGGTGGTGGACAAGAGCGACCGCCTGATCGGTCGTCTGACCATCGATGAAATGGTCGACCTGATCCGTGAGGAGAGCGAAAGCGAAGTGTTGAACATGGCCGGTCTGCGCGAGGAAGAAGACATCTTCGCCTCCGTCTGGCGATCGCTGCGCAACCGCTGGGCCTGGCTGGCCATCAACCTCATCACGGCTTTCGTCGCTTCGCGAGTGATCGGTTTGTTCGAAGGCTCGATCGAGAAGCTGGTGGCCCTGGCGGCACTGATGCCGATCGTGGCGGGTATCGGTGGGAACTCCGGCAACCAGACCATCACCATGATCGTGCGCGCTATGGCGCTTGACCAGGTTTCGCCTGGCAACACCAGCCGTTTGATGCGCAAGGAACTGGCAGTTTCGCTGCTCAATGGCCTGATCTGGGGGGGAGTGATCGGTGCCGTGGCGTTCTGGTTGTATGGCAGCTGGTCGCTGGGCCTGGTGATGACCGCAGCGATGACCTTGAACCTGCTGCTGGCCGCGTTGATGGGGGTGTTGATCCCAATGACCTTGACACGGCTGGGGCGTGATCCGGCGATGGGGTCGAGCGTGATGATCACTGCGGTGACCGACAGCGGCGGCTTCTTCATCTTCCTTGGTCTGGCGACGCTGTTCCTGCTGTGATCCGCGGCAGAGGGTGCGCACAGCGCCCTTTGGCGACAGGCATAAAAAAGGTTCTTCACGAATTAGTGGGGTTGGGGTTTTGGGCTTGGGGGCGGGTGGTTGGTCCGAGAGGTATAGCGGCGCTACTGGCCCCTTCCGCCTTTACGGCGGGCTCCTTTGTTCTTGGACAAAGGAGCGCAAAACCGCTTGCT